>VGNF01000140.1 GCA_016866195.1 Chloroflexota bacterium
AGCCCAAGGAGTTGGCCTGCCGCCTGGAGGGAAAGTGCAATATCCCGGATGTCATGGCTTCGTCTGCGTTTCCTCGGGCAGTGGGGGAAACGGAGACATTCTGGGTGACGAATGTGGAGACGAACGAAAATAATGAAGTGGACGCCACTCTAAAGTACGTGACTCCGCATGTGTATTTCTGGGTCCAGAATGACGTTTCCTTCGATGAGGGGGAAATGAAAGCCCTCGTGGATGAATTCGAGGAAAAGATCTACCCCACCAATCGGGAGTTCTTTGGGGAAGAATGGTCTCCCGGAATCGACGGCGATGAGCATATCTACATCCTGTATGCGCGCGGTTTGGGGTCCTCGATCGCCGGGTATTTCTCGTCGGCCGATTCGATCCACCCGCTCGTGCACGAATACTCGAATGCGCATGAGATGTTCTTGTTCAACGCCGACAACACGTTTCTCGGGGAGGAATTCACCTACGGCGTGCTGGCTCATGAGTTCCAGCACATGATTCACTGGAACCAGGACCTGAACGAGACCTCATGGCTTAACGAGGGATCCTCGGAACTGGCGGCTTTCCTGAACGGTTACGACCCCGGCGGATTCGACTGGTTGTACATTAGCGATCCGGATCTGCAGCTGAACGACTGGCCGAACGACCAAAATGCGACTTCCCCTCATTACGGCGCAGGATTTCTATTCATGACCTATTTCCTCGATCGCTTCGGGGAGGATGCGACCAAATTGCTGGTCAAGGATCCTGCCAACGGATTCGAAAGCGTCGAGGATGTACTGCGAGCGATCAACGCCATTGACCCTCAGAACGGGCAGCCAATCACAGCAGATGACTTCTACATGGATTGGGCGGTGACGAACTTCCTGTTGGACGGATCGGTGGGCGATGGAAGGTATGTGTACAGGAATTATCCTGAGGCCAATCGCGCCTACCCCACCGAGACCTTTTCTACCTGTCCCCAAAGTACGATCACTCGTGATGTCCATCAATATGGCGTGGATTATCTGGCCATCGAGTGTGAAGGTGATTTCACCCTTTCTTTCACTGGTTCCACGGTCACAGGCTTGCTTCCGGCGGATCCCTACTCGGGTCAGTATGCCTTCTGGTCGAACAAGGGCGATGAATCGAACATGACATTGACGCGCGAATTCGATTTTTCGCAAACCACCGGAGAGATCAAGCTTTCCTTTCGAACCTGGTATGACATCGAGACGGATTATGATTATGTCTACCTGGAGGCTTCTGAGGATGGGCAGACCTGGCAGATTCTCACCACGCCTTCCGGCACGGCGGAGGACCCGTCCGGAAATTCGTACGGCTGGGGATATAATGACGTAACGGATGGCTGGATCGAAGAGACCGTCGATCTTTCACAATTTGCAGGCAAGAAGATCTCCCTGCGATTCGAGTATGTAACCGATGCGGCCGTCAATGGAGAGGGCTTCTTGCTTGATGATGTATCGATTGATGCCATCGGGTACCAAACGGATTTCGAAACCGATGACGGTGGCTGGTCCGCCGAGGGTTTCGTACGAGTCCAAAATGCCCTTCCGCAGATCTTCCGCCTGGCGCTGATCCTGACACAGGAATCCAGTGTGAAGATGGTGCCGGTCAATGCTGATCAGACGGCGGAAATTCCCCTGTCGCTCAAGAATGGAGAGAAAGCCTTTTTGGTGGTCTCAGGGACGACGCGTTACACACGGGAGCTTGGCACCTATCAGGTCGACATCCGGTGAACCGCAGGGGTTTCATTCTTTGAGTGAGCACGAAAATGACACAGGCTGAAAAGTCTCAAATTCTACAGCTGACCGGAATGGTCGCATACCAATCCGGTTCGGTGGTGAGCCGCCAGATCACCAAGGCCGATGCCGGGAATGTCACATTGTTTGCTTTTGACGAGGGACAGGAATTGAGCGAGCACACCGCCCCGTTTGACGCCCTGGTCCATATCCTGGAGGGGGAGGCTCAAGTGAAAGTGTCCGGGATACCCCACATATTGAAAAGCGGGGAGGCGATCATCATGCCGGCCAATGAACCGCATGCGGTAAAGGCGGTCAGCCGGTTCAAGATGCTGCTGACCATGATTCGGATGTGATTTCCGACCGGCATCCCGAGGAGGATGCCGGTTTCATTTCATTGCGGTGAATATTATCCAGACTTCGATTCTCTTGGCGTATAATCCGGGTGAAACATCAAGGTCTCATGCAATCTTTTCCAGGCAGACGCAGGACGATCGCAGTGCTGGGCGCTCAACTCAACCGCGCCTGGGGTGGGGAATTCTTCGCCGGCGTGATGGAGGCGGCGGAAGCCGCGGATGTCAATGTGGTTTGCTTCGTCGGCGGGCGGCCGTCCTCCATGACCGGATCCATCAGTCGGGAAACATCCTTTGGATTTTACGATCTGGTTAAACCCGGTCATTATGATGGAATCCTGCTGGCTGCAGATATCGGCCATGGCCTCACTCCGGATGAGTTAAAAGCATTTCGTCGGTTGTTTGCCGACCTTCCCCTGGTGACATTTGCCCTTCCGATGGATGGATCGACCGATTTCATGGCGGATAACGAGCAGGGCATGCGATCGATCATCCGCCATCTGATCGAAGGACATGGGTTTGAGAGGATTGCCTTCATACGCGGCATAAAGGGACAGATCGAATCTGAGATGAGGTTCAAAGCCTATCAGGATGAATTGAAAAAGCATCGGATTCGATTTGAAGAAAGGCTGGTGGTGGATGGAGATTTCTCCACCGAAAGCGGGCGCTCAGCGGTGCGCACACTGCTGGAGGAACGGGGGATCAAATTCCAGGCGATTGCTGCCTCGAATGATCGCATGGCGTTCGGTGCAATGGAGGCTTTGCAGCAGCGGGGAATTCAAGTGCCAGATGCCGTGGCTCTGACCGGATTTGACGATGTGGCGGAGGCCGAATCCTTGGGGGTGCCGTTGACCACTGTTCATCAATCCTTTTATGACTCCGGTCGAAGGACGTTCGAGGGCTTGATGAAACGAATTGAGGGAGTAAGCCTCGATCCGCGGATTCTTACCCCTGCAAAATTGGTAGTCAGGTGGTCGTGCGGTTGTCTGCCGGAAAGCGTGAAGCAGGCAATCGTGCTTCCGAAGGAGGTTGCGCATACCGGCCGATTGGAAAACAAGCGGGATGCCGCGGTGCGAGCCCTTCTGGCCGCGGGAGGCATCCCGGAGAACAGCCCGTATCGGGACCGATACCGCGAGGTCTTCCTCAAAATCTGGGATGTCTTCCTCGCCAGTCTCGGGGAAGCCGACAGGAGCGATGCGTTTCTAAGAATGACCCAGACTGTGGTTGAAATGCTGCAGCTTTATCAACAAGACGTCACTACCTGGCATAATATTTTTTCCACCTTTCGAAAGTTCGCCCTGGGAGGCATTACCGATCATGTTGTGATGCTGCGTGCGGAGAATCTCTTTCAGCAGGCTCGCATGCTGGTTGGGGAACTCTCCCAACGAGCCCAGGCATTCCGCCGGCTTCAATTCGTCCAGCAGGAGGAAGCGCTTGGAAATTTCGGGTTTTCCATCGCTCCAGCCATGTCATTGCCGGAAATTGGTGATGCGATCTCGAGACATTTTCCCTTGTTGGGAATTACACGCTGCTATGTGATGTTCTACAGCGAGACAGGTTCTGCCGGGTCCATATCGTCACGGATGCACGAGAATTACCGGCTGTTGATGCAATATGAGGGTTCGGTCTTCCAAATCCCCCAGGAGCAGTCCGTGATCGCCACCGGCAGGTTGGTTCCACAGGGGAAGCACTTCCCCGATCGCCGGTATTCATCCGTGATCATGCCTCTGACGCTGGCGAATAATCGCTTTGGATTTATGTGGACCGAGGTCGGACCGCGCGATTGGGATATTTACGTGAGGGTGCGCAATCTGCTTTCGAGCGCATTGCTGCGCACCATGCTCGTACAGCAACGGGAACGGGCTCAGAAAGAGATCGAACGGCTGCTCAATGAAGCCCGGGATCGTGCGGGTGAACTGGCGAAGGCGAAGGATGTAGCCGAAAAAGCCGCGGTGCAAAATGCAGAATTGTTCAAATCCGAGCAGGCCCGGCGCCGAGGAGCAGAGGCGCTTGCCCGGTCATCCCGAATGCTATCCTCGCTTTCAACAGTTGAGAAACTTCCCGGCCCTATTCTCGAGGGGCTTCACGAAGTCCTGTTATGTCAGAGGTCCATCCTGTTGATGCGGGAAGCGAACGGGCTTGCGGTAATTCGATCCCACCGCGGATTTCCCGTGCAGGCTCCGATGCAGGATTTCAAGTTAAAGATGGGCGGCGAGGATTTCTATGAAACGGTTGTGCAAAAGGAGGAGACCCTGCTCGTTCAGGATATCCATTCGATCCCCGGTTGGGATCAGCCCAATTGGCTGCCGCGCGATCGCTCCTGGATGGGCGTGCCTTTATTTTCAAAGAACCAGGTGATCGGTTTGCTTGTGCTGGCGCGCGAAAAGGAACCCTTTAATCAGGATGATGTACTCCTCGCCTCAACCTTCGCCATGCAGGCTGCGGTGGCTCTCGAAAACGCCCGCCTGTACGATGAGTTAACCGGTATCAATCAAATGATGGAAGGATTGGTGGCTCAGCGTGTGGAGGAGTTAAAGAAAGCCTATCAGACTCTCGATCAGCACGACAAGAACAAATCCGCCTTCATTCAGGTGGCGGCTCATGAATTGCGGACACCCCTGACCGTGATCAAGGGGTATTTGGGAATGTTGAAAGGCAGCGAGGTGATTCGATCTCATCCTGAACTGGATCAGACCATCGAAGGGGTGCTGCAGGGAACCAACCGCTTGCATCAGATCGTTAACAGCATGCTGGATGTGGCTCGATTGGATAACCAGGTGTTATCGCCGAATCTGGCGCCAGTCCAGCTGGGAATGATCCTGCATTCGGTGCAAAAAGAATTCGCGAAGGATCTGGAAGACCGCAAATTGAATTTTACGCTGGACGAATCGATATTGGAAATCCCTTCTGTTGCCGGCGATCACGAGCTGCTTAGAAAGGCGTTTGACCACATCATCGTGAATGCGATCAAGTTTACGCCGGATGGTGGTACCGTGTCCGTAACCGCGCGGGTGGAGAGGGATTCACAGATAGGCGATTGCGCCGAGGTCCGCGTGCAGGATACCGGCATCGGGATCGATGCGGAACACCACGAGATCATCTTTGAAAAACTCTTTCAGTTGGGGAAAGTCGAACTGCATTCCTCAAGCCGCACAAATTACAAGGGGGGCGGAGCGGGGTTGGGATTGGCCATCGCCGCGGGGATCGTGAAGGCGTTGAATGGCAAAATCTGGGTGGAAAGCCAGGGCCACGATGAAGTGAATTTCCCGGGAAGCACGTTTTTCATCCGCCTGCCGCTGGCAAAGTAATCCCGTCAGCTGTCCCTGGTCCATCCATCTTTGGTGGATTGAGGTTCCGCTTTCATTGAAATTTCGGAAGTGGTTTGAGGGTGAAACAATCGCGTGATCTGGTCGCGCAAAGGCGACAGGATTCCGATGTGCATCAACATCAGTGCTGAGATGGAAGTCATGATGAAGAATATCGTAAAGTCGGCCACCAACATCCATCCGTTCGGGTTGGTCGAGAAGACATAGCGCGAAACGATGACAAGTAGTTGCAGAGCGCTGATCACCAGCAGGGGGATGGCAAATGGGCGCAGGTCGTGACCTTCGACAAGCAAGTGAAGGCTGATCAACACGAAGAGGCCTCCGAGCAAAATGATGAGGTACGCCCAGAAATGGAGGCCGTCGTATTTCTGGAGGTAGAGTTTCTGTATGACTTTAAGGTAAAGGATTCCCACCGCAGCCAGGCAAAACCAGGCGTAGAAGCGGATGAGAATCGGAAAGACCAGATTGCCGAATCCGCGGATACTCACCAGGCCCATGATCCAGCCAAAAAAGAACGAAAGCGCCAGCACCATCACCTTGACCATGATCCCTTCGAGCGCATTGACCAGGCCGTCGTCGAAAATGTCAACCACGAGCCGTGCGGCACCGAACATGGATACGCTCATGGCAAACAGGCTGACGAACATGGTGGAGAGACTCAGCAAACCGCGCGTATCGAGGCGGGAGGGTGGGCCGGTGATTGAATACACCCCCTCCAAGGAGGAACCGGGCAGAAGGAGATTTCGCTGTGATTTCATCATCGTCTCCAAGGTTGGAATAAATTTCGATCTCGAACAACGATGATCTTTGCTAGAAAGACCGGCAGAACCATCAAATATGGATCGATCGAGAAGCGAAAGCGATTGTTTTCTCCGATATCCATCGTATTTCCGATCAGGGTCACATACAGGATATTGAACATCATAAAGACGACGAGTGCAGGAACCGCGGAGGATAAATCCATGCGGTGAATCCATAGGTAACGGACACCGAACACAACCGTCCCCAGGAAACCGGCCAGAATCCACCAACCGACGTGAAGTATCGAACGGCTTACGTTTCGTTCGATCGACGTTTCATCGCCAAGCCATTGCCCGTGGAAAATGCGATTCCACCATTGATCGAATTCCCAGATCCTGCTTCGATTGCCCAGGATGGGGTCGAAATCGCTTGCCGGGTGAAAGAAAATATAGACAGCCTGGAATATGGATCGCAGGTAGGCTTCCGGCATCGCGCGGATGAGATGGAGCGCATCCATTAAATACAGGCGGGAGGCTTCCGCATACACAAGCTGTTGGAATTTGCGCGAGCCGATCGAAGTGTAAATATCATCCAGAACCGGAATCCCGGTCTTTGGAGTATGTGGCAGGATTTCCAGGTAGGCCAGCGGATTGCGAAAAGGGGGAATCAATGCAAACTCGGATAGCTCTCCACGCCTGATCATTTGTTTCCTTTCCTTCTCCGGGGTGCGGAAGGTGACGATCTTTGAAAGATTCATCCCGGCCCAAGTGCTTGAAGTAAAATCCCCCACTTGCACCAGGTTTTTTCCATACCGGGTCGTGACAAGAAGAAAGGGAGCAAGTCCAGCCAGGATAACCTGCCGGCGATTCGTGTGGATCGTAAAAGTGAGCGCCCAGACAAGCAGCAGCCAGACCCAATGGAACAGGCTCCAGGTTAAAGCCATGAGAGCAAGCGACCAGAAAAGGAAATGACCGTTCCTGCCATGGCCTGCAAACCGGAAGAAGAAGACTCCCGCCAGAGCGAGCAGAACGGTAATGGGGTATCCGTAGGACAGGGATCGTTCGTAAAACACGGTTGCAGGACTGACCATGAAACAAATGGTAAAAGCCGAAGAAAGCCAGCCTCCCAATTCCAGATCCTTGCACAAGCGGTAGATCGAGATGGCCAGCAAGACACCCATCCCCAGGTATAGGATTTGCAGGACTTCCTGATGAAACGAAGGAGAGGACCGATAAACGAATCCGATGAAGAAATTCATCAGAGGCGGCTGGCTGTGCAAATGAAAGATACTTCTTAAGAAGTCCGTTTGATACAGAGCAGGGTCAATGAGATGCCACGCGCCTACTTCGGGATCCCCCTCAAACTGCACGCCGGCCCGGTTGTACAGGATCCTGGAAGTGAGCAGTGCCGCGAGGATGACCAGATGCGGGATACGTTCCCCCGGTGCAAGAAACGCGCGTTTCATTTTTTCAAGCGAAAATCGTAGACGCCATTGTGAAAGGTCCAGCGCGCGCTGCACTCTCTGCAAAATAGGTGATCGCCTTCATCCACAAGATTCTCACTTCTACAATCGGGGCAGGCAAATAGCTCCATCGCAGAACGGGGATATTCATGGTGCGAGGCGGTGGATTTCAGGCGCGCCCTGAGGAACACGCTGGGGGTGAATTGGACAAGTGCTCCAGTAGGTTGAAAAAACCCATCCAATGCAGCCAGAACTTGTGCAGGAAACAACCGTTTCACCAGGTTCATTCGAAAATGAGAAACGGTTCGAACCTTCTCCACTGAAAATCCCAATTCCTCCAACCAGGTCCGCACCGCCCGAGGATGAAAATTGAAGTTCAGCTTTACGAACTCGACCGCCTCAAGCGAAAAGGGATTCCACTCCTGCCGCCCAAACCAGTACCTCAAGATGGATTTGAGGTTCTTTTTGTTCGCGAATTCAAGGATGAAGACGGCTCCGGGTCGGAGCGCCTTTTTTACCGTTTCCAATGCCCTGGGCGCATCCGCCATGTGATGCAGGGCGCGAATCATCGTAGCCGCATCGAAGGATCGATCCCGAAAGGGCAGCCGGTAAATATCCGCGGCAACAAATACAAATCGATGGGAACATCCGAGCCTTTGCTGTGCCTGTTCCAATTGGGTCAGGGAGTAATCCAACAGAACCACATGCTCGAATCCCGAATAACGCGGCGTGTTCCTGCCCGCGCCTGCTCCCAGTTCGAGCATCCAATGACCAGTCTCCGGGAGCAAACGCTGGAGGGCGATCGCCTCGCTCAGATCTTCATATTTCCGACCACCCTGATCCCAAAACGATCGTTGATAATCCGAGCCTTCGTAATCACACACGGGGGGAGTTGTAGTCATGAGTATGCGGTCAAATTCTGAGATGGAAATTCCAAGGAAATTGCCTTTGGTTCAAAGTCGGATAGCGGGCAATTCTACCCGACTATCCGGCTCAGGATCTTGACGATTAACCGACTATCTGCCTACGGCGCGGTAGGTAAACCCCATTTGCTTCATAATTCTGGGGTCATAGATATTTCGCCCGTCATAGATCACGGCGGATTTTAGCAATCCCTTGACCTTATCCAGATCGAGCTGCTTGAACTCATTCCATTCGGTGATCACCATCAAGGCATCGCAATTCCTCGCCATTTCGTAGGGCTCCTCGAACATTTCCACGGCTGGCACGAGTGGTCGCGCAACTTCCATGGCGACAGGATCGTATCCGCGCACTTTTGCCCCCTGCTTGTTCAGGGATTCTGCGATGTCGATCGAGGGGGCGTCGCGCATATCGTCGGTGTTGGGTTTGAACGCCAGCCCCAGCAGGCCGATGGTCTTTCCCTTCAGGCTGCCTCCGACCATCAGCCGTACCTGTTCCACGGCTTCCTTGCGGCGGTCGTAATTCACCTCCATGGTCATGTCCAGAATCCTCGGATTCAATCCCTTTTCCTTGGCCATGAATGCCAGCGCCTGCACGTCCTTGGGAAAGCATGAACCTCCCCATCCGAGGCCGGCATCCAGAAAGTGATGACCGATGCGTGCGTCGTACCCCATGCCGGCAGCCACCTCCTTGACATCTGCGCCTACGCGTTCGCATAAATCTGCAAGTTCGTTGATGAAAGATATCTTGGTTGCCAGAAAGGCATTGCTCGCATATTTGATCATTTCTGCTGTGCGCAAATCCGTGATCACGATCGGCGCCCGCGCGGGTAGTTGAGGT
>VGNF01000141.1 GCA_016866195.1 Chloroflexota bacterium
GTGGCACTCACCGAAGAATTCATCATGGAGGCTGGCAATGTGGTCACCGACCATCTTGCGCGCTACCGTGTCCCTGGCATCATGCTCACCCCGGAGATCACCTCCATCATCGTTGAGCATCCCACCGCCGAAGGACCATTTGGCGCAAAGGGCGTGGGGGAGATCTGCAGCATCCCAACCACTCCTGCGATCACAAATGCCATTTATCACGCGGTGGGAGTACGGGTAGATCGGACTCCTGTAGACCAGGAACAAATCGCAAGGGCGATTTGGGAAAGAGGATAGGCCTAATCACACTTCCTCGAAGGAGGATGGGGAAAGTCCATATCGGGTAAAATCTAGACATGTCGAAATTCACCGGCTATCGCTGCTCCCTGTGCGGAACCGAATACTTGCCCGGACAAATAAAGTATGCATGTCCGAAGGATGGCGGCAATCTCGATGTCGAGTTGGATTATGAGGGAATCCGGAAGAAGTACCAGCCGGAGGATATCACCAGTCGTCGCGATTTCTCGCTTTGGCGGTATGAACCGCTCCTGCCCGTGAATCCACCAAAAGGGGAATCTACACCTTTGCACCTGGCAGGTTGGACTCCGGTGTTCGGGCTTTCCACTCTGGCTGAAAAAATTGGGTTGAACCACCTCTGGCTCAAGGATGAATCGCGCAATCCAACGGCCTCTTTCAAGGATCGAGCCTCAGCCATCGTGGTGGCGCGCGCCCAGGATCAAGAGGCTGAGATCATTGTGACCGCCTCGACCGGCAACGCGGGAGCCGCCCTGGCGGGAATGTCCGCCGCCATCGGTCAAAAGGCCATCATTTTTGCCCCGAAATCCGCACCTCCTGCCAAAGTGGCCCAATTGCTGGTTTTCGGCGCCAGGGTGATCCTCGTGGATGGCACATACGACGAAGCGTTCGATTTGACGATCAAAGCCGCGGATGCCTTTGGCTGGTATTGCCGCAATACAGGGTACAACCCCTTCACGGCGGAAGGGAAAAAGACTGCAGCCTTCGAAATCTGGGAATGGTGGATGGAAATCCATCGCGCCTGGCATGAACAGGGCAGCCCTTTGGAAAACCATCCGCCTTTGACAGTCTTCGTTTCCGTCGGGGATGGGAACATCATTTCGGGAATCCACAAAGGCTTCAAGGACCTATTAAAGCTGGGTTGGATCCGGCAAATGCCGCGCCTCATTGGAGTGCAGGCGGAAGGATCTGCTGCGATCTCCCATGCTTTTCATGCGAATACCGAGGAGATCAAGCCGGTATCCGCCTCCACTCTTGCCGACAGCATTTCGGTGGACCTCCCGCGGGATGGTGTAAGGGCAGTTCGCGCAGCCAGGGAAACGAATGGGATGTATATCACTGTCCCCGATTCGGAGATTTTGAAGGCGATTGCGGAACTCGGGCAGGTGGGCGTCTTTGCAGAACCGGCGGGAGCGACGGCTTACGCAGGATTAGCGAAGGCCGTCGCGAATGGTGAGGTGAAATCCGATGATCCCGTACTGGTCCTGAACACCGGCAGTGGTTTGAAGGACGTGAAGTCTGCCATGCAAGCCGTACGCGAAGCTCCGATCATCGAACCGACTTTAGAGGCATTGAAAAGAATCGTATGAGCGGGAAGAACATCAGCTGGAGTCCCACATTCCGGTATACGGTTGGCATCCTTCTATTTCTCAGTGTCATCGCCGTACTGATCTACGCGCGCGAGGCGGTGAAAGCCCTGATCATCGCAGGTTTTATCGCGTATTTGATCAATCCGCTGGTTGCCCTGCTGATGAGGAATCCAAGGATTTCCCGCACCCTGGCTGTAAACATTGTGTATTTCTCCTCCCTGATTGTGCTACTGGGTTTTCCTGTGGTCTTGACCCCGATCTTCTTTGATGAGATCAAGATCGTGGCTCAGGATCTGCTGGACCTTTCCACGGAATTCAGCAACACCTTGTCCTTTCCCTTTCAAGTCGGAGGGATGGTGTTTCATTTCGAACAGCTCGGGGAGGGCTTGGCCAACTTGCAGGATACCGTACTGACACCGCTGCCGGAGGTGGCGTTGGAATTGCTGGAATCGACCTCGATCAGCGTCCTGTGGACATTGGTGATCATCGTCAGCGTGCACTTGTTTATGACGGAATGGCCGCGCATCCGTGAATGGATTATTCACCTTGCCCCATCGCCGTATCAGGAGGACATGCATGAGCTCTATCGACGCATCCGCAGCGTATGGATGGCGTATCCCAGAGGGCAGATCGTTCTCATGATCGTTGTAGGTGTGGTATTTACTTTCGCCTGGTTGATCCTCGGCATTCCGGGTGCGCTGGTCCTGGGGGTCATAGCCGGTTTGTTCACACTCGTTCCGGATGTCGGTCCCTTTCTCGCGGCGATGCTGGCGGCGGGAGTGGCTTTGCTGGAAGGGTCCAGTTGGATACCCTTTTCCAAACCGGTCGTGGCACTGATCGTCATCCTCGTGTATTTGATCCTGATCAATTTGAAGAATTTTCTCCTGCGCCCCTATATCATGGGGCGTAGCGTGCAAATGAACGAGGCGCTGATCTTCATTGCGATCATTATCGCGACCATACTGGGAGGAATCATGGGAGCCCTGCTGGTCGTGCCGGTTATGGCATCCATGGTGGTCGTTGCAGAATACCTGCGCCGTCGGATCCTGGGATTGCCGCCTTTTCGCAGGGATGAACCGACCCAATTCGTTCCGGAATCGGAGGACCTCCCCGCAGGGCGGTTCGATCCAAATTCGATCCGCCGCCAAAAGAAATGACCATGGGAATCATTTATTCGATCATCGCACCCATTTATAACGAGATTGATACCTTGCCGGAATTATGGCGCCGGGTCTCGGGGGTCATGAATTCCACAGGAGAATCCTGGGAATTTCTGCTTGTCGATGATGGATCGACTGATGGCTCCTCTGAGCGAATCCGCGAACTTGCGAAGGCGGATCCGGCCATCCGACCCGTCATTTTTACCCGCAATTTTGGACACCAGGTGGCCATCACAGCGGGTTGGGATTACGCCCGAGGCGACGCGGTAATCATCATCGATGCCGATCTGCAAGATCCTCCCGAGACCATCCTGGACCTGATCAGGAAGTGGAAGGAAGGATTTGAAGTTGTCTACGCCGTACGCGGTGAGCGAGCAGGCGAATCCTGGTTCAAATTATGGACAGCCTCGCTGTTTTACCGCATCATCTATCGCATCACGGACGTGAAGATTCCCGTCGATACAGGGGATTTCCGACTTATGGATCGCAAAGTGGTGAATGTGCTGAAGCAGATGAAGGAACGGCATCGATTCCCGCGCGGGATGTCCGCCTGGGTCGGATTCAAGCAGGTCGGAGTGAGGTATAAGCGCGCCGCCCGGCAGGCCGGGGTGACCAAGTATCCCTTTCGAAAGATGGTTCGTCTCGCATTGAACGCCATCACTAGCTTTTCCTATTTCCCCTTGCAGGTGGCCACTTTTTTTGGGTTTTTCTCCGCCGGCCTAGCCATACTGGCGATTCCGATTGTCATCTACATGCGGATCACGGGTTCAGGGGCATTCTTTGGGCAAGCGACCACATTGATCGCCGTTCTCTTCCTGGGAGGTGTGCAATTAATTTCCCTTGGCCTCCTGGGAGAATACATAGGGCGGTTGTACGACGAAGCCAAAGGCAGGCCGCTGTATATTGTGCGCGAGGCCCCTGAGGATCAGTAGCGCACAGACCGACCCCGGCTGTTCCTATTTAATTCAGACCAGATCCTGTTCGTTCGATGTCATTCGCATTTCTTCGCGACCGGGCGTTCTTGCGGGAAATGGGTCAAATCGCCCTGCCGATCGCTTTCCAACAGTTGATCAATGCCTCGCTCAACATGATTGATGTGATCATGGTGGGGCAGCTGGGCGAATCCTCCATTGCCGCCCTTGGCTTTTCCAATCAGGTTTTTTCTTTTTGAATTTTCCTTTTTCAAGAGGGTAATTCATACCGCGTTGCCAGCGATGGCAAACGAATTCATCTGGGCGGTGGGCATTTCCACCAATAACGCAGTTTACGGCCCGCATCGGAACGGAGGCGATCGCTGCGATCAATATTAATGCCGCGATCGAGGAGCTCGGTTTCGTGGTGTTCATGGGCTTGGGAAATGCCTGCGCGGTGATGGTCGGGAACCGAATTGGTGCCGGCAGGCTGCAGGAGGCTTATACGACTGTTCGAAATATTCTCTTCTTATGTTTGGCGACAGCCTGGGCAATCGGATTGCTCGTCTTCCTGGTTTTTGACGCCATAGCCGGTCTCTACGAGTTGTCTCCTGCGGGTACCCAGAATGTTCGCTGGCTGCTGCTCATCATGGGATCCACCCTGTGGATTCGCATGTTGAATTTCACGATCTTCATTGGAGCCTTGCGGGCCGGCGGGGATACACGTTTCGCCCTGCTCATGGAGGTATTCTCGATCTGGCTGATCGGGGTGCCCGCGGCATTCGTCGGAGGGTTTGTCCTAAAACTTCCGGTGTATTGGATCTATCTGATGGTGGTGACCGAGGAGGCGGTGCAAGCTTTCATTTGCAGCTGGGGGTTTCGCTCTCGGAAATGGATCCACGACCTGGTGAATCCTCAGTAGTTCTTTCGAATCGATGCGCGAAAGTGGCGATTGAGCCGCTTGGCTGTTGGATTGCGATCAGGGGATGCCGCGCGAGGTATTCTGCTTCCACTGCCTGAAGCATGCCTGCCCGGCCGTGGATATAAGAAATGATATTCCAAGCACAGCAAACACCCTTGCGAAAAAAAACTATTCCTTCAATGGGCAGGATTCCGAAGAAACGAATTCCTATTCTTTTTTCCGTAGCGATGGTTCAGATGGTCTAGGGGAGGGCGCCGATGTCAAACCATGAAAGGTAAATGCCCGGAAAAAGGAATCCCGCACAGATCAATCTGCGGTGATTGATTTCCGCGCCGTTAATGAAGGTGTTGGCGATGGCGGCTCCCTTGGCTAGGACGCCGAGCAGGGTAATGCCTTACGGGGGAAGTTCGTAACGGGTAATGTCTGTGAGGGTCATATTCGAATCTTTCTGTGGATTAAAATCCCCGCCTCTGTCCGGACCAGGGAGCGGGCGCGCCGACCCGGAAATCTTCCACACTTGGGCCGCGCAATTGCGCGAGGCGCCATGTCCCGTACAAATAACTGAAAATGAGCAGGGCGATGGTTGCAGGCCAGCCTGTAAGCGTGTTGACCAAAGTCAGTTCATCAACAGCATTACCTTGAAACAATGAGACCTGCCAGAATAGTCTGAGCGCGAAGTACGCCAACCAGGCAACGGTCACTTCGGTGTAGGCAGGGCGGACGCGTTCGTGCCAGTACCAGTCGAGAGGCCAGCGGCGGGCAAGATAACTCGTCCACGCCACCATCGGTTTGCGAATGAGCAAGCTGATGAGGGCGAGCGCGATGGTTAGACCGCCATTGACGATGCTTGGGAGGAAGAATCCTTCCGAGCGCCCGAGTAGGAGCGCGAGCGCAATGGCGAGGCCGACACTGCCCATCCCTCCCAGCGCATAGACCAGCGACTGTTCACGGCGGAGGCGGAGAACGGCGATCAGCGCGGAGAGCCCGAGCGCGCCGATCATCGCGGCGGTGAACCCCGCGATGCCGTTCAGCAGCAGGAAGAGAATCGGCGGCAGGATCGTGTCGAGCAGACCGACCTTCCCCATCACAGAGCGGAACTCCTCAAGCAGTTCGCGCGCTTTGTCAGGCATTCTTCCCCAGCCAGAACTTGCACCAATCGCCGTTGCTGGTTTGCAGGGCGAGAAAGGCGTAAAGACTGCCTGCGAAGAATCCCAGCGTCATCATAGCGATTGTCCACAAGATGGCGGTGGGCAGGGACTTCTCACGGTAGATGATCCACATCGAAAAGAGCGTGAAGCCAACGTACAGGTCCACGAGTGAGACGATGCCCCACGGCATGGACAGGAGTTGACTGCCCTCGCCGGAGAAGTCGCCAATGGTGAAGCCGTAGATGAGAACGGTGGTCATGGCAAGGATGCCAAGCAGGGAGATAATTTTTGCAACCTTCATTTGTTTACTCACTTGCCTTTCTTTGTCAATGCGAGGGCGTACCGGCCCGAAGCAATCTCCTCGTCGTTGTGGGGATTGCTTCATCGTCGCTTCGCGGCTCCTCGCAATGACGAGAGTTGTTCTACAAAACCAGAATCACGCCCAGTACGATCTCCGTGGCAACGCTGATCCAATTGGATTGGACGGAGGACTTGTCCACGAAGATGGAGACGACGCGCACGGCCGCGATGGCGAGATACATGATGCCCAGCGCCTGATAGACTTCGCGCGTGCCAAGTAGAAGGACAGCAACGCCGAGGCCGATGAATAGCCCGCCAAGGATGGCGCGGATCTCAGTGATGCCGCGCCCGTCGGCGGCGGTCAGCCCCGTGAAGCTTTGCACACTGCGCGGGGCAAGCAGGGAGACGAGTCCCGTCACTATGGTGAGGATGACGGCAATGAGTTGGAGAATTTTGAGAATAGTCATTGTGTTCCTTGATAATCGGTGGTCGAGTAGCCTTGAGCGTTCTTTGCGAAAGGCGTATCGAGACCCCCAGTAACTTGGAAATGATTGTTGCTTTGTAAACTCGTTGGTCTCGACACCTGCACTGCACCAAACGCAGTGCGGTGCAAGTGTACGTTGGAAGAGCGCCGCCTACTCGACCAACGGCGTTCCGTGGAACCTTACAATCGCGGAATCAAGACGGGCGTATTCTTTTTATATTCTTCGTAATCCGACTGGCCGCCCCATTTCTTGTCCGCTTTCTTTTCGAGCAACGGAACACCGCTGACGCGGGTGAGGAGCAACGTCACGAACAGCGGGGAGATCATCGCGACCCACTGCCAGCCTTGCAGAACAGGGATGGCGATGATGGCGACACCGATCCACAGCACGATCTCGCCGAAGTAGTTGGGGTGACGCGAGCGCGACCAAAGTCCCGTGCGGATGAACTTGCCCTTGTTGGACGGGTCGGCGTTGAAGCGGCTCTTCTGCGCGTCGGCAGTTACTTCGATGACGAAACCGATGACCCACACCAGCGCGCCGACGATGGCGAAGACATCCAGTTCCTTGCGCGCGGTGCTTGTGATGGCCACCAGCGCAGCCGCGGCGGTGAATGTGATCCACAAGCCCTGGATGGTCCACACGTTGAGGAAGCGGAGGAAGTCGGGCTTGATCTCGTCGAAGCGGTCGTCCTTGCCAGCCTTGCGGATGCGTCCGAACAGGAACGAACCAAGTCGTACTGCCCAGGCGATGACCAGCGCCCCCAGCAGGATGGAACGCTCGTCCAACGGGACGTTGTAGCGGGAGTAGCAAAGCGCGAGGCCCGTCACAGTGATGTAGGTGAGGCTGCCCGTCAGGTCGAAGAATTTTTCGGTCTGGAAGAAATACGACGGGATGAAGGCCAGCCACTGAATGATGAAAGCCAGCCCGACCGCGAGCATGAAGACGGGTGCTCCGCCGAGCGTGGCGCCATTCTGGCTCCCGGCCAACGCGACCAGGTAGCCGATCAGGACGAGGACGACAAGAACAATGAGTGAAAGTAGATTCTTCATGGTTGCTTTTCCTTTGAGACACAAGCGAAACCGAGCGCGCCGACACCGAGGTGTGCTCCGAGAACGGGCGTGATCTGCACAATGGGGATGTCCTCATCCGGCAGGAGATGCTTGATCCGCTGGAACATTTCTTCAGCTTCGTGCTGTACACCCGCGTGGACGATGGCGAGTCTTTCGAAGGGCGCATATTCGTTCAGCCATTCCATCATCCGTTGGGTGGCTCTGCCCTGTGTGCGGACACGGTGTGCGGCGGGATTCCCCTGATTCATGTGGAGCAAGGGCTTGATATGGAGCAATTCACCGAAACTCGCCAGCGCGAAGTTCATACGTCCGCTGCGACGGAGATATTCGAGAGTCTTGAGCGAGGCGAACACATACGTGCGCTTCATCGAGCCGGCGAGCTGGGCGAGGATGTCTTCCATCTTGTTTCCGAGGGCAGCCAATTGTGCGGCCTTCTCGACAATAAAACCCATCCCGAGGCTGAGCTGGGTTGAGTCCAGTACGGTGATGGGGATGCGGGTGAACTGTTCCGCCGCGAGGCGCGCCGCATTGACGGTGGCGCTCAACTTCTCGGAGATGTGAATCGACAGGATGGCCTGCGCGCCTGCGTCGGTAAGTTTGTTCCAGGTCTGCGCAAAGGTTTCCATACTGGGAGTGGCGGTACTTGGTGCCGGGCGGAAGGCGGGGAGCAGGCGGTAGAACTCATCGCGGCTCATGTCGACTCCGTCACGGAAGGATTTGCCTGCCTGATGGATGTAAAGGGGAATTACCGTGATGCCGTGCTTTTCCACGAGGGGCGCGGGCAGGTCACAGGTGCTGTCTGTGGTGATATGGATTTTCGACATGGTTTTCCTTAACCTCCCAATTTGGTCATTTCATTCGCCAGCCACTGCTGGATTGGTTGGCCCGCGCTGTTGATGTGATGATCCACTGCCTGTAAGTAACTCTGCATGAAATGGACGAGTTCGGCAGAGGGACGATGATGGGCTTGAAGGAGAGTTTTGAGCCAGTCCATCTCGCCAGAGACATAGTTCACGTCGCCGAGTTGCAGGGCGGCGGCGATGTTGTCGCCGAGGTGGGTGATGCCAGTCATCAGGCTGTCTGGGCTGAGGCCCAGAGGTTGAATATGTTTCCGCAGGGTTAACTCGATCTCGGCGCGACGGGAAGTGAAGAATTGATGGGCGGCCAGATATTCCTGGTTGATGGAATTACCCGCTTCCGCCTTAACCTTGGATTGAACCAGCCGATCCACTTCATCGAGGGCGGCCTCTAGGCTATTGCCGAGCAAGTGGCCAGGGATGGCCTCCATGATGGACGGGAATACGTTGAAGATTCGTCCGCCGAACCCAACCTGGATGTTCTGGCTGGTCAGCATCTGTGCGACCTGTTGCAGGGTGGCGGCTGTGATGAGGGTCTGCGCTACGAGGATCACCAGGTCCGCGCGGACGGCGGTGGCGGTCTCTGCAAATTGGATGTTGGGCACGTTGGCGCCGAGGTAGATCACGTTCAGTCCGCGGCGGCGCAAGAGCAATGCCAACTGGAGAGGTGTGAACGTGTGCCACTCGTCCGCGGGACAGCCGACGATGACGGTCTGCTTGCGCGAGGGCGCGGGCGAGGCAGCGAGCAACGCATCGAGGCGGCGGGTTGCCAGCGCGGAGGCGAAATGCTCCTGCTGGACGGTTGCGCGGTTCTCGAACCAGAGTTCGCCAATCTCAGA
>VGNF01000142.1 GCA_016866195.1 Chloroflexota bacterium
AGGATGATGTTCTTGTTGTTGGGCAGGATGATGATCTTGTCGGTTGGAAGATTCTCGAAAGAGCCCAGGATATCCTGCGTGGAGGGATTCATGGTCTGCCCGCCGGAGACCACCGCCGCGACACCCAGGCTGGCGAAGATGCGGCTCAGCCCCGGACCGGGGGAGACGGTCACCACGGCGATCTGTCCCGGTTCCACAGTGGTGAACGAGATTTGGGAGGATTTGCTCCTTTGAATATCGTCCATTTGCGCCAGCAGGTTCTCGATTGCCACCTTGGTGACGGTTCCGATGCCCATGATGTAATCGATCGGCTCGTAACGTTTTTCTGTCGGCACATGGATGTGCATGCGGTACATCCCATCCCCTTCCCCCACCTGGATGGAGGTGCCCATATCCTCCAGCCGGCCGTAGAAGGATCCGAGATCAAGCTCTCCCTGGGGGACGAAGTCCACGACCACTTCGTAATCCTGTCCCTCCTCCACTTCCTCCAGCGCGTTCTGCAGGTTCATGGCAGACATCGACTGAACGGTCATCGTCGGTGATTCGAGCGACTCGCCATATACGTGCCGGATCATCCCTTCGAGGATGAAGAACAGACCCTTTCCGCCCGAATCGACGACTCCCGCCTGCTTGAGGACCGGCAGCAGGTCCGGCGTCTTTTTGACCGCATCATCCGCAGCCTTGACCGCCACTTCGAGAATGCCGATCGCATCCTTTGTTGATCCCAGCGCCGCTTCCGTCGCAAGGGCCACCTCTTTGGCTACGGTCAGTATGGTTCCCTCGACCGGGCGCACGACCCCCTTGTAGGCTGTGTCGCGCGCCTCGGCAAATGCCTTCACCAGAGTCTCCGCATCCAGTTCCGCCTTGTCATGGATCCCGCGCGAAAATCCGCGCCATAACTGGCTGAGGATCACGCCGGAATTTCCACGCGCACCCATCAGCGCGCCCTTGGACACGGCCGCGGCCATTTCACCGACGTTGTGCGTGCCGGAATCCTTGATTTCATTCCACGCGGATTGCAGGGTGAGAACCATGTTCGTGCCGGTGTCCCCATCTGGAACCGGGAATACGTTGAGGGAATTTACGATCTGCTGGTTCGTACGCAGCCAGGTCAGGCCGGCATCCACCAACCTCTTAAGCGATTGGCCGTCGATCGGCATCCTGCGGAATTTTTCTACCCTTGCGGTGTCCACACCCATACCGATTGCTCCTCCTAGTCGGGATCGCTGATGCGCAATCCCGCCACGTGCACATTGACCGAGTTTACGCGCAGGCCGAGCGCTTTTTCCACGTGGAAGCGCACCGTGTTGGCAACGCTTTCCGCCACGGAATTGATGCGCGTCCCGTACTCGATAATGACATGGATGGAGATGTCGATGTCGCTGCCGTTGTAATGGACCGAGACACCGTGCGAGGGCACGCGCGTGATGGTGGAGACGATGCCGTCCGCCAGGTTCTTGGGTGCCAGGCCCACCACCCCATAGGATTGGAGCGTGGCGTGATAGGTGATCGTTGCCACTGCGTTAGGAGAAATGTGGATCCCGCCCAAAGATGTTGTTTCTTCGCCCATGGTTCCTCTTGTCGGGCGGTTCAGCCCGTAAATACTTCCTGCCTCTATTTTACTGCTTCTTGCATAAATCTCTAAACGGGATTAAGTCGGAACATGGAAGGAAATCGTCCCTGCAAGCGCAGCACTCTGTACCCTCGTGTCTTGAGGAAGGTTGTGTAGTATGGTAAAATGCCGTGCTTTCGCATCCAGGCATGCGAATTGGAATGATTTCCCGGAAAGGATTGTCAAGATGGCTAAGTGCAACAATTGCGGCAAGTCCACTTCCTTCGGCCACAACCGTTCATTCTCCCTGCGCGCCACGAATCGCACGTTCAAACCCAACCTGCAAAAGGTGAAGGTCATGGAGCAGGGACGGCTGGTCAAGAAGACCTTGTGCGCCAGGTGCATCAAGACCCTGGGCAAAGCGGCGGCGTAGGCTGCATTCGAGCAACCAAGGAAACGCGGCACAACCTGTGCCGTGTTTCTCTTTTAATCAAGCTGCGCGAGCAGAGATTTTACACCTGCCTCGGTCCCCTCTTTATGTTTGAAAACCGCGGATCCAGCCACGAATATGTTTGCGCCGGCCTCCTTCATGCGGGGAAGGGTCTCAACATTGATACTCCCATCCACTTCAAGATGCGCTCGTGAACCAAGGCTGTCCAGACGGCCTCGCATTTCCCTGACCTTGCCGATCATCCCCTCCATGAATTTCTGACCGGAATAGCCGGGCTCCACGCTCATCACCAGAACCAGGTCAACCAGCGGCAGGACTGGTTCCAGACTTGCGGCAGGCGTGGCCGGTTTCAACGTTATTCCAGCCGTGCATCCCAGGGAATGGATCCGTTCGATCGTCCTGAGGGGATTCTCGCACGCCTCGATGTGGATCGTCAGGTTGTTCGCGCCGGCCCGCGCGAACGACTCGATGTGATCCTGCGGATGCTCGAGCATGAGATGCACGTCCAGCGGCAGGCGGGTGGACCGCTTGCAGGCTTCCACAAACAGCGGTCCCACGCTGATCGTGGGCACAAAATGACCGTCCATCACATCCACATGCAGCCAGTGCGCGCCCGCAGCTTCGCACATGGCGATTTCCTCTGCCAGGCGCCCCATATCGGAGGCGATGATCGAGGGGGCCAGCATGCATGGGTTCATAAGGGAGGCATGGCTCCCGCATCTTCAAGGGACATAGGCAAAATACACCATCATCCAGAAAGGTATGAGGCCTCCCACCGCCAGCACGGCCAGGAGTCCCAATCCAACGGAAACCCAGTCGATGGAGTTGATGGCAGCCTCTTCTTTAGGCTCTTCCAGAATCGGTGGGGGTGGAGTGTAGCGCGTGGACGCGGGCAGGGAGCGTGTTTGAGGTGCACGCTCGGGGACCGCGGGTGAATCGTTTGGGGATTCTCTCGATGGAACGGGAGGAAGAACCGGCTCCGATCCAAATTTTTGCAGAACACGCCCGAGCTGGTCCGCCGTGCGATAACGGGCGGAGGGCTCCTTGGAAAGCACCTTCATCACGATCTCTTCGAGGGCGGGGGGAATGTCTGGAATGTATTCACTGATGGGGATCGGCCGGGCGGAGGCGTGCAGTCGCGCCAGTTCATCCGGTGTGCTGGCTGTGAACGGAGGGGTTCCGCTGAGCAATTCGTACAGCACCACTCCGAGCGAGTACACGTCGGAGGCAGGCGAGGGCGCCTCCCCCTGCGCCTGTTCGGGGGAAAAGTACAGGGGCGAACCCCAGACGACATCCGAACGCTCGCCGGGTGTGATGGTTGCCAGGGCGCGGGCGATACCGAAATCCGTAACCTTGAGGCGGCCGTCCTGCGAAACGAGCATGTTATGCGGCTTGACATCGCAGTGGACCAGCCCCGCACGATGGGCGTAACCGATCCCGGCGCAGGCCTGGATCATCAAGGGGATTCCCTGCTCGATGGGGAACCTGCCGCGCTGACGGATCAGGTTCTTCAAATCCTTGCCGGGGATGTATTCCATGACGATGAAGAGCAGATTCGCCGCAAATCCAAAGTCGTGGACGGTGACGATGCTCGGGTGGGAAAGATTGGCCGCCGCGCGCGCCTCCTGACGAAAGTGGTTCTGAAAATCGCGGTTGCCGGAGAAATCCTTGCGCAGAATCTTGATCGCCACATACCGGTCGAGCATCAGGTCGCGGGCGCGGAAGACCTCGGCCATGCCCCCTGATCCGAGTTGCTCAAGCAGTTGATAGCGGTTGTTGAGCAGTGTTCCTTCATCCATCGTCGGTGATTATATCATCCCGATTTTCAAACAATTCATGGTCATGCCGCATGGAACGCCGGCGATACCAAAGATCGGCTCAGGTATAATCGCCGGCATGCGCAAGGGACTATTATTGTACAACCCCGCGGCGGGGAAGTATCCGGTAAGACGGTTTGTGCGAGGCATCATCCAGCCGCTCAAGAACGCCGGATGGAGCATTGAGATTGCTGAGACATTGAGTGGAACTCACGCAACCCAGACGGCGCATCAGGCAGCCAGCGAAAAATACGACGCGGTCTTTGCCATCGGCGGCGATGGGACGGTGGGCCAGGTGGCCAGTGGATTGATCCATACCGAGACGGCGCTGGCGGTGCTGCCGGCCGGCACCACCAACGTATGGGCGGTGGAACAGGGACAAAGACCGTTCAGCTGGTGGCATTGGTGGGCCTTGCGAGAGAACGCCAGGCTGCTGGCGGATGTGGAACCCAGGCGCATCGATGTGGGATTGTGCAACGACCATCCCTTCCTGCTGTGGGCCGGCATCGGGTTGGACGCGCTGACCATTCAAAAAATCGAGCCGCGCAAGCGCATGTTCAAGCACATGGCTGTTCCGCATTACTTCGCCACAACGGTTTGGGAGGCCACCTTCTGGCATGGCCTCGACCTGCGCGTCTGGGCCGATGGCTCATTGGTCGAGGGGCATTACCTGGTGGCGGTGGCGACCAACATCCGGCATTATGTGGGCGGCATGTCATTGATCTCACCGGATGCCTATCTGGATGACGGAGAGATGGATTTATGGCTGCTCAGCGGAGACAGCCTGGCCGATGCGTTTCGGCATTTTTTCGAGCTGGTGGCCGGCCGTCACTTGACCTCGGATCAGGCAAGACGCCTGCGCTTTCATACCGCCCGAGTCGAATCGGACGCCTCCTTCTCCATTCAAGTGGATGGTGATCCGATGCTTGGCGGTCATCATGCCGAGATCGAGGTGCAGCACCGTGCCCTGAAGGTGTTGATGCCGGAAAAGGCGCTGAAGTTATTGAAGCCCGCGTGAGGTGAGGCATGGATCTTAGACCATATCTGAATCGCTGGGTGATCCTTGGTGCTCTGGGAATTGCAGGGTTCCTGCTGTTGGTCACCTTGATCCTGATCGGATGGACTTCGCCCCGCTTCGCCCCCGACGTCGGGTTTGCGCCGGCGGACCTGACCATGATCCCCGCCCCTACGCACACTCCGAACATCCTGCCGACCTCCACGTTGGATCCGGTCAGCGCGGCTGCCACACCTGAAGTGGATGTCATTGCGGCCGGCGGCTATGTCCAGATTAATGGTACGGAAGGGGATGGACTACGCATTCGATCTTCGCCCGGCTTGAACGCGGACACGGTGTTTCGCGGCGAGGAGGCGGAGGTGTTCATCGTACGGGAAGGCCCCCAAACCGCGGATGGATACGCCTGGTGGTATGTGGTGGCGCCCTATGATGAAACCCGCGCCGGCTGGGCGGCTTCCGAATTTCTGGCAGTGATTCCGCCCCCTTGAGGATTGGATATGAAGATATCCGAAAAACCCGGCAGTGTGACTGCCAACAAGAGCGCCCGGGAATTTATCGTCACCTGGGATGACGGCCACGTGAGCAAGTATCCGTTCGGGTTGTTGCGCGCGGCCTGCCCGTGCGCCTCCTGCCGCGGCGGGCATGAGAACATGAAGCCCGAACCGGATGAGGCTGTGTTTTCAAGACAGCTGGGGGATTCACCATCCACGCGGTTGGCCAACGTGGTCGCGGTGGGTTCCTACGCGTTGACCATCGTGTGGGAGGATGGTCACGATTATGGGATCTACAACTGGCACTACCTGCGCACCCTCTGCCCCTGTGCGGAATGCCGCGGAGGCAGGTGAGCTGTCATTATCTCGCTGAACGTCGATCAATCATAAAACTCGGATTGGCGGGGGAGGTTTCGCCGGTCCGAAGCGTCCAGGATTTCTTCGAACGCAAGCCCCGTTTGCCCCTCAACGGCAGGATGATAGTGGACGTGCACGCGGCGGATGTTCGGGAGGGATGACATGACCTTTTCCTCGACGCAGCTGGCGATCGAGTCGCCTTCCGCCACGCTCAATCTGCCATCGACGCCGATCGTTACGTTGACCACAACGTGTGGCCCGAAGCGGTGCGCGTGCAGCTCCTCCAATTGGCGGATGCCGGGGATGTCCTTCGACAAATTCGAGATCTGCAAAGCCAGCTCGCGGTTGGGGACCACGCCCATCAGGTCGATGGATGAGTCGCGCAGAACAAAAATACCGGTTCGCAGAATGAAGAAGGATACCAATGCTCCCGCTAGTGGATCCACCCAGGGCAGTCCTCGCAGACCGAGGAAGATTCCGATGGATGCGGCTGATGCAGAGTACAGGTCGTTGCGGTGATCGAAGGCCAGCGCGGTCACGACCGGATTCTCTGTCTGTTCCCCCAAGACGCGAATGTAATATGTAAGAAAAGCTTTGATCAGAACGGTGGCCAGCGCGACGTACAGTGCATACGGATGCGCTCCCCGGGCAATGGCACGACCATCCAGGATGTCCCAGATCTTGTCGATCGCATCCCAAAACACGGCCAGCGCGGTGGTCACAATGAACGAGCCGATCACGACCGAGGCGATGCTTTCCAGCTGCCTGTGACCGTATGGATGATCCCGATCCGCGGGCCGGTTGGCGATGCGCATCAGGATGCTGGCGGCGATGTAATAACCCACGTCCGAGGTGGAATTGATCCCCTCGGCGAGCAAAGCCGGGCTGTGACCGAGGATTCCCACCGTGGTCTTGACGATCGACAGGATGACATTGATGCCCAGCCCGAGGTTGACCGCCCACAGGCTTTTCCGGTCCCGTTCAAGCGACATGCTGGAATTCTATAGCCCTTGCCCCCGGTTCACAACTGATATTTATCACTTCCTGGTCATGGGTTCCCATTACAGCAGTGGGAGCGCGCCTCAGTCTTGGGATCTGCGCAGGAAGAACTTCGTGATCTCCTCCGCGACCGCTGGAACCAAAGCCAATCCTACCACCAGGATCCATTCCCGAACATTCAGGAAATGGGTGTTAAAGATGGGCTGCAGGAATGGAACCGAACACACGATCAGCAACAGGGGGATCGAAAGTCCAACCGCATATTGCATGTACCGGTTCGAAAGGACCCCGATGGCGAATACCGAGGCGCGTTCCGAGCGAACGGTGTAGGCGCGGAAAAGTTCGGCCAGGGACAACGTGACGAAGGCCATGGTTTCGGCGGTTTGCACATCCACACCCCGCCAATCCTGCGCGAGGATGAAAGCCAGCGCATTGGTGCCGGCAGGTATGGAAGCCTCCAGGTGCCACATGAGTCCCAACAGGAATGCGCCCAGGACCGCGCCGGTCTGGGCAATTGTTTGCACCGCGATGCCGGTCCCCATGGAACGGTTCACGATCGGTTCGGACTTGGCGCGCGGCTTCCGGTCCATGATGTCCGGATCGCCTTTCTCCATCGCAAGCGCCAGGGCGGGCGCGCCGTCGGTGATCAAGTTCAACCACAGAAGTTGAATGGCGGTCAGAGGGGCGGGCAATCCTGCCAGTGTGGCCAGGAAGATGATCATGATCTCCGCCACGTTGGAGGACAGCAGGAAGAACACGAATTTGCGGATATTGCTGTAGATGATGCGCCCCTGCTCCACAGCGGCCACGATGCTGGCATAATTATCGTCCGTGAGCACCATGTCGGCGGCCTCCTTGGCCACGTCCGTGCCAGTGATGCCCATGGCCACACCGATGTCCGCGCGTTTAATTGCGGGGGCGTCATTGACTCCATCGCCTGTCATGGCGACCACCTCGTGATTTGCCTGCAGCGCATCGACGATGCGCATCTTGTGCTCCGGGGACACGCGCGCGAACACATCCGTGTCCTCGATCACATTCTTGAGTTCCTCGTCGTTAAGATGATCCAACTGAGCACCGGTCAGCACCTGTTTGCCGGGCCTGAGCAGGTGGATGTCTTCGGCGATGGCCCTGGCGGTGTTCGGATAATCCCCGGTGATCATGACCGTGCGGATGCCTGCATGGCGCGCCTTTTCGAGCGCGGGCCGGACTTCGACGCGCGGCGGATCGATCATGCCGACCAGCCCGACGAAGACAAGGTTGCGCTCCAGTTCTTCTGAACGGATCTGTTCGGGATTCTCCGGCACGTCCTTCTCCACGCGGTAGGCCAGTCCCAGCACACGCAGCGCGTCGCGGGTCATCGCATCGTTGGCTTCGAGGATTCGTTTCCTCCCCTCCTCCGTCAGCGGACGCGGTTGATCATCCATGCCTTGATAATGAGTGCAAAGCTCGAGCACGATGTCCGGCGCCCCCTTGACATTGATCACATTCCAATCCTTCCAGGTTTCATCGTAAAAGGGTGATGGATCGGTGGCCCTCGGATCGTGAACGTCGTGGATGGTGATCATGCGTTTCCGTTCGGAATCGAACGGCACTTCATTTTCGCGCGGGTAGGCTTCGCTGATTTCGACGGGAACTGCTCCGGCTTTGACTGCCGCCACCAATAGCGCCCCCTCCGTCGGGTCCCCGACGATGCGATAGGTCTGAAGGGAGTCCTTTTCCCCTGTGGTTTCGAGCGTGGCATCGTTGTTCAAGACTCCCAGCCACAGCGTGGTCAGGATGGCGGGGTAGCGGGTGATTTCCACCTTATCGCCCCTGATTTCGAAATCCCCTCGGGGGACGTATCCCGCCCCGCTGATGTTCACGAATTGACCATCCGCCCACAGGCGCGTCACGGTCATCTCGTTTTGGGTCAGAGTGCCGGTCTTGTCGGAACAGATCGTCGTGGCAGAGCCCAGGGTCTCCACGGAGGACAGTCTTCGGATCAGCGCGTGGCGTCGAATCATCTCGCGCATCCCAAGGGCCAGGGAGATGGTGACGACCGCCGGCAACCCCTCCGGCACCGCGGCGATCGCCAGGCTGATGGCGATGATGAACACCTCGGTGACCACCGCGGCGTTATCCTTCAGATATTGCCATGGGCTCCGGAGCAGATCGCCAATCTCCGTGTAATTGATGAGGGCTACGAAAAACACCACGGTGACCAGGATCAAGGCACCGATACTCAGCGACCGGCCGAGTTGATCGAGACGTCTCTGCAGGGGAGTGACCTCTGTTTCAACGCTTTGCAGCATGGTGGCGATCAGCCCCAGTTGTGTGTGCATGCCGGTGCTGGTGACCACTCCATGCCCGCGCCCGTAGGAAACCAGGGTTCCCATGAAGGCGGTATTCTTTCGATCTCCGAGGGGAATGTTCTTGTCCAAAACGGTGGCGGCGTTCTTCTGCACAGGCAGCGATTCGCCAGTGAGGGAGGCCTCCTCGACCCGGAGATTAATCGCTTCGAGCAGCCGCAGGTCGGCCGGGATGAAATTCCCGGCCTCCAGAAATACAATGTCCCCGGGCACAAGGTTGTACGAGGAATTGT
>VGNF01000143.1 GCA_016866195.1 Chloroflexota bacterium
GACCAGGTCAAGCTATTGGCAGGCAAATCGAGCTCCCAATAGCCAAGATGGGCGAGGCGCTGCACCTCAGCCATCAGAAACTGGTTATATTGCTCATCTGCGTTTAGATGGGCTTGTTTTTTCATGCCAACCTCACAAAACATAAGGTGCGCTTATTATGCTCTTAACTCTAACACATGCGGGGTATTTGGTACAACTCCAGATGCTCAAAAAAAAAGAGCCGGGAAAACTATCCCGATAGCCTGTCTGCGTAAGGTGAGTTGTTAATATTCACGCACCAAAGCCGTTTTATCCAATAAAGCAGATACCTGCGCCTCGTACGCCTGCGGGTCGCTGGAGAATGACATGGCATGATCCGCTCTGGGAGCCAGGTATAGGCTGCGTATCCCCGTCGTTTTAGCGGCGTACAATGCCTCGCTCATGCGGGCGGGCGTGAGTTTATCCTCCAATCCGTGGATGAACAGACAGGGGACGGCGATCTTCGCAACGTCGCGCAACGGGGAGATGTCCTCGAATGCCATACCGGTCAACACCCGCGACCAGAGACTGGCCAGGGGCAGGAGTGGAAAAGCCGGCAGGTGATAATCCACCTGGAGGCGGTGTGCCAGCAGTTTGGTCAGGTCGGAAAAACTGCAGTCGCAGACGAGGAAATCTGCGCCCGGAGTCTCACCCAGGCACTGGATCGCCACTGCCGCCCCAAACGATTCCCCCATCACCCCCAGAATTCCACTATCTGTAAGTTGCTTCTTCGCCCAGGCCATCCAGGCGGCCAGGTCATGTTTCTCGTAATAGCCAAACGTGCTCCAGCGCCCACCGCTGCGGCCGTGGTTGCGGTGGTCGTACAGCAGGACGTTGAACCCGCGGCGGCGAAAGAGATTCACGTACTTGACCGAGCCGAACAGCGTATAGGTGATACCGTGGGCGATGATAACGGTCCGGTCCGCGCCTGCGAGGGGGAGGTAGACCCCGAATAGGTCATACCCAAACGGCGACGGGATGACAACCTCCTGCCTCTCCCAGGACAGCCATTCCGCCTCGGACATTTTGCCTGTCTCGATCTCGATCCGATACGTTTCCTCTACCGAAAAGCATTTGGGGCGCACCACCAGCAGGGCAAAGTACAGGCCGCCCGCCGTGAACACGACCATGAGGACGAAAAACAGGAGAAGAAGCAGGTATGGGAACATGACGAGACCCTTGGATGGGAGCGGCTTGCCGCTCCCATCCTGTTTATTTTAGTCGACCAGTTTATAACCTTTGGATTCGAGGAACTTGCGTTCCTTTTCCTTGTGGATCTCGGCCAGTTTTGCCTTGATGCCGAGCCAATCCTTGCCATCCAGCGGGTACCAGTGCAACACGAGGAAGGACAGGAGCAGCAGGATGCCCGGTATGAGCACCCAGCCGAGCAGGATGCCGGTTTCAGCGCTGGCCGATTGCAATCCCTTGCCCAGGGCCTGGTCGTACCCGAAGGCGGTCATCAAGGAGAGCATGACCCACTGGGCAATGCTGATGGCCGGCTTGGTGATGAAACTGTTGACGCCCGCGTACATCCCTTCGCGGCGCAGGCCGGTGCGGTGTTCGTCCATATCCACCACATCGCCGTTCATCATGGGGATGAGATACATCCCGCCTGCAAAGCCGATCCCGAAAAGGAAGAAGGCAAGTGTGGCCGCCGCGCTGTTCTTGCCAAACAGGACGATGACAAAACAGCCGATGGCAAAGGCCAGGCTGAAGAGCCGCGTGCTGAGTTTGACACCCCAAGGTTCGCGGCGGTTGATCCACAGGAAAACGCCGCCCACGATCCCAACCGCCAGGGCGATGTACAGCGGCGTGCGGGTCACGTCGATCTCATCGAAGTAATACCACAATCCCTGCATGAGGGATGTCTGCACAAAAATGATGGTGAAACTAATGACCTCGAACAGCACGAAGGAACGATTGGCAAAGCACTCCTTGAAGGCCTTGACGAAGCCGGGCTGTTCATCCTCCTGGGTGTAGTGCTTTTCCTTGTAGAAGAAGGTGCTGGCAAAGATAATCGCGCCCATGACGAGCGAGAACAGGACCATGAACCAGCGGAAGAAACTGATCCCCGCCAGGTCGCCTACTTCGGGTTTGATGGTGGCTTCGATAGCGACCGGCACGACGATGGTGAAAACCATGAAGATGATCTTCCAGACGAAGATGCTGGACCGCGCCTTGTTCGAGATGGCCACCTCGTAGGGCATGATGTACAGGCTGGTGGCAATGGCGGTGTAGAGCGTGTCGAACACAAATAACACCAACAACATCTGAACGAACAGGCCGACCTGGCTGTTCACGCCCGGCACATCCATCCAGAAGAGGATGAAGGCCATGATGAAGATCGGCGCCCCGTAGCGGATGTAGGGGATGCGCCGCCCGAGTTTGTTCTTGGTGCGGTCGCTGATGTAGCCGAACAGCGGATCGTTGACCGCATTCCAAATCCCGAACAACAACCAGACGATGCCGGTGTATGCGGTGGACAGGCCGCGCAAGTTGACGAAGTAATACGTCAGCGCGCCGGCCGCCACCAGGGATTGGAGAATGGCAACGGATGCGTCAGCCAGCGAGATCCAGATGCGGCTGGCGAGGGGGACACGTTCTTCTTGCAAGGCGGTGGATGTTTCCATTTTTCACTTTCTCCTAATAGATGAATTTCGCATTTCTGCGTTTTATGACCGTTCGAAGAACGGGAGCGTGTCGAGTGGAGCCGGATAATCCTTGAGCAGGGCTCCCCCTGTGAAAGCTTGCTTCGTCCAGTGATCGCGCCATATGCCAGACGGAAGATAAATATCGCGGGCGCGTTGGTTGGGAGATAGAACGGGCGCAACCAAAAACTCATCGCCGAGTAAAAATTCATCGTCACAGGCGATGGCGCGTTCATCGTTGGGCGCAAGCCAGAAGATGGGGCGGATGATGGGCGCGCCTGTTCGAGTGGATTCTTTGGCAAGCGCGAAAATCTTGGGTGCGAATTCCACATGCAGGTTGGCGTAGCGGCGGCAGAATTCAGCGCTTTCTGCGCCATATTCCCAGGGCGGCAGGCTAAATTGCACCGAGGGCAGCAGCGCGTTCAACTGCGTCCAGCGGATCATCATTTCGGCGTCGGCTTTTTCTTCGTACTCGTTGCCGCCCACCATGTCGGGCAGGATGAATGGGTAGCCCGCCAAGCCGAGCGCGAGGATGCCCGTCAGCACAGAATGCAAGCCGTTGTCCAAGCCCCACGAGGTGGTCTTGTCCCATTGACGAAAGAAGATCGGCGCGGTTTGGTTCTTCCAGCCTGTGCGGACTTCGGTCAAGCGATGATGTTTGGCGACTTCGGCAACATATATATTGCTGTACTCGTTTGGATGGATTTTGCGATGGGTGACCGCGTCGGCAGGGAGGAAACAGGCCTCCCCCGCGTCGAACTTGAAACCGTCGAGTCCAGTCTGGACCTGGAGGTTGGTCAGCCGTCCGAAGAACCAATCCAACGCGGACGGGTCCGTCACATCGAGCAGGCCGCCGCGCCCCTGCCACCACTCAACGAGATACGGCGAGCCGTCCGCCGTTCGGACAAGCCAATTGTTTTTCGCTCCCTCGGTAAAGGCTTGCGACTGCGGCTCCAAAAACGGGATCACCCATGCCGTCACCTTGAAGCCTTTGGCGTGGAGTTCGTCAATCATCTGTTTTGGATTAGGAAAACGCTCTGGGTCGAAGCCCAGGTCGCCGTAGTGGACTTGCCAGCGGTCGTCAATCTCCAGCACGTGGAAGGGGTAATCGTGCGCGATGATGTCGTTGGCGTATTGTAAAACAACATCCTGATTGATGGCGGTTTTGTAGCGCGCCCAGGTCGTCCACGTGGGTTTGGTGAATAAATCTTCTGGCGGGGTTTCGCTGGGATGTCCAAAATGCTCAATGAGTTTCTTGTACGCTTCCACGGCGTTCTCGGAGAAGGAGAATTTCAAATCCAAGGCATTGCCTTTGAAAGTGAAAAGCCCGTCACCCTGTCCGTTATTCAAGAACGGACGATCAGAAAACGCACCGCGTCCGTCATTGGTGAAAGTCCACTTGAAGCGGGGAAAGTCCGCGGGCGGCTGGTTGATTCCGACTTCGACGGGCGAGTCGGCGATGATCATCGCGCCGTTGGACGAGAACCACGCGGGAGTCAATTTTCCACTCAAGCCTGTAGGGCTGTTGTCGAAGGTATGGAAGGGGGCGCTTTGCAGCATTACCTTGTTGAGCGGAAATTGCTGGTGAATCAGTTCACCGCCGCCGTACCAACAGCCTGGGAGTTCCAGCGTGACTTCGACGGGTGCTTCGCAATCGGCTGGGGCGATGGATAAAACATATTGGTCAGCGACCCGTTTCAAGTCCAGGGTGAAGCGGGGAAAATCCGCAGTGACGGTCGCGCTGTCGGTGCGGGGATTCGCTGTGGGCGTCGCCAGAGTCCGTACGGTCAGCAATAAAAGATCATCCCGTTTGAAGGTGATCGAGAAGGGGGATGGGGCGATTTCGAAGTGAATCATTTCAAATAGAGACCCTAAAGGTTTTGGAAACCTTTAGGGTCTGGTCACTTTATCTTTTGAATTTTTTGCCAGTCGCCAGTTCGACGCTCTTGTATGCGCCGTCGTAGATGCCGATGCTCTTGTTCTTGACGATGCAGTCGCAGAACATGGTGAGCAGGTCGTCGGCTTCGGTGAGCAGGTCAATGGCTTGCAGGGTCTGAGGGATGGTGCGGGTCTCGACCGTGCTGTCGCCAATCTCCGCGCCGCGGATGGCACCCCACATTTCGTGCCCGCCGACGCGGGCGTTGAAGATCTTGGGAACGGGATAGAAGGCGAGTTCGCTCGGCTTGGTGATCATCACGTCCATCACACGCATGAGGTAGTTGGTGGCGTAGACCGCATGGAAGGTGTTATCGTGCAGGAAAACGTGCAAGCCGTGCGCGGGCTGTTTGCGGATGCCGTCGGTGAAGGCTTTGGTGTCATCCCAGGTGAAGTGCGTGTTGATGAGGTCTTTGTGCTGGGCGAGTTCGTTTTGCAGCCAGGCCCAGTTATCCTTGTGGTCGCCAAGGTTGATGAAAAGCGCGATCTTGTCTTTTTCGATCATCGGGATGGCATGCTCGATGATGGCTTTGAAGAGTTCGCGCTGCGCGCCCGCCCCGCCCATCGTGACCAGGAAGCGGCGCGGTTCTTTGGCGTTCATGCGGCTGATGCGGTCGGCGCAGTCGGCTTCGATGTTCTCGACCAGTTCGTGGTCCACGTGATGGCCTGTGAAGAAGAGCGCGTCTGTGGGTGTGGACTTGAGGATGCGCCCTTTATCGTCGAAGCCGCGCATGGCACGGAAGCCATAGTAGCCCGACGGTGATTGGACGGCGTGCTTGGCACCTTCGGTGAGTTGGAATGCCATCGGCCAGTTATCGAACATCATATCCACCACGTTGGTCATCCCGCCCGCCACTGCGCCCATGCATGTCCACATATGGGAGGTGAGCATAGGCATATCGGACGGGAGCGAAGCGTACAAGTTGCGGAACAATTCGCTCATCTTGTAATCTTTGATGTTGGTTTTAATAAACCGCCACGGCCAACCAACGATATAGTTGTTTAGAATGAACTGGACGAAAGAAAGGGTTGGCTCCCCGGTGGTGACGGCCTCCCAGACATGTTCGTTGAACCATGCATTGCGCTGGGAGAGACGGGAAAACCATGAATAGTTGGTGTTACTGCGGTTGATCACATCCGTGGTGATGCCGGGGATTCCGAGCAGGTCGAGCCAGTAGGGGGTGAAGCCCATCGCCTTCGCGGCCGAGACACCCGCCATGGCGATGCGGTAATGTCCGAATCCCATGCGGATGGTGCTGACGACCACGCCATTCGACTTGTCGAGCGGCTTGCCATTCCCGTCGCGGACGATGTTCTTGAGCCCGAAGATCCCCGAGCCATAGGGGTGGTCTTCGACGCTCAGGTTGAAATGCTCGTCAGGATCGAATTTGAATTTCTTTGCCAGCATATCCTGCCAGCGGTCGGTGGCACGGGTCTGCCTTTCTGAAATGGGATTTCCGTAAAGTTCGTAACACCCGTTCACTTTTTTCATAAACATTTCTCCTTGAATGTATTATTAAAGTCCATTCGCTCTATGCCTGGACTGACGATCGAATTATTCATAAATCCATTTTCAACACCGCCAGCCCTGTACTGGCTGGCGGTATCCACTGTTTAGTTTATTGGGGTTTCGCTGAAGTCTCCAGGAAGCGCAGGGTCAGGGCGGTGACATCCTCCAATTCACAGTCAAGCAGGATGGGATGGGTAGATTCATTCATCCAGTAATGTTCTTTGACCGCCGAACTGACGCTGTGCAGGATGAGTTCACCCGCAGTGGGATGAACAGTCGTGTCCTTGCGTCCCTGGAAGATGATGACGGGTTGGCGGACCTGTGACAGGTTCGCACGCGTGGCGGCTTGCAGTTTCAACAGTTGAACCGCGCCTTTGAGCGGCAGGCCCGGATATCCCTGCCAGCGATCGGACCTGTCAAGCGAGGCACGCGCCACTTCGGGCAGGAACAACGAGCCAGCATATAGTTTGATCTTGTCCAGCGTTGTGAGCGTCAACCGGATGGCGGGAGCATAGAGCAAAACTCCGGCCGCTTCAGGATGCACGCTGGCAAGGTTCAAAGCCAGCACCCCGCCCATCGATTGTCCGCCGACGAAAACCTGTTCGCAGCACCCGGTCAGTTGGGCATACGCTTCTTCCGCGCTGTCCACCCAGTCGCGCCAGGTGACGCGGTTCAAGTCCGCGGGTTGGGTGCCATGTCCCGCAAGCAGCGGAGCAGCGACCGTGTACCCTTTTTCGTGCAGGCGCTCAGCCAGCAGCCGCACCTCCACGGTGGTGGCAGTGTAGCCGTGACAGAGCAACACGCCGCGTGGCCCCGCTTTCCAAAGGAGCGGCCCGCCATCGAGGTGGGGATTGTGAAGGGCCTGGTTCATCATGCCTAGCCCTTAACCCCGCTGCTCGCCACGCTCTCCACGAAGAAACGCTGTCCGAGGATGAAAACGATCAGCGGCGGGATAATGGCGATGGCCGCGCCTGCAAGAATTAAGTTCGGTGTATCCGAGGCTCGTCCACGCAATACGTTGAGGGCCAAAGTCAAAACATGATTCTTCTCGTTGCCGACATTGATAACCACCAACGGCCAAACGAATGAATTCCACGCGTAGAGGAATGTGAAAGTTGCCTGTGTTGCCAGGGCAGGAACCGAGGCAGGTATCAATATATCTTTAAGAATGCGGAGACGCGAGGCGCCATCCATCAAAGCTGCCTCTTCAATTTCTTTTGGAAAAGTAATGAAGTGCTGTCGCATCAGGAAGGTGCCATAAGCGGTGAAAATCCATGGAATGATGAGCGAGGCCAGATGATCGGTCCAGCCAATGGCAACCATCAACTGATACAACGGGACGATTAACATCACGAAGGGAATCATGATCGTGCCCAGGTAAAAGACAAAGACCGAATTGCGGCCAGGAAATTTCAGACGGGCGAAAGCGTAACCACCCAGCACCGATGTTAGCAACTGCCCCAGCACAACAAGTATGGTGACAAGAGTGGTATTGGTTAAGGCGCGGTCGAGTCCCTGCAATTCCACCACTTTCTGGTAGTTTTCAGGATGCCAACTAATGTTTTCCACCGGCATACTGAGCCGTACATTTTGGTATACCTTAGTTTCTGGGTTTTGAGGGTCCACGAACTCACCAACCGTGGTTTGGCTAATGAGTACCATCGGAACGATTGCACCATCCACCGTTACATCGAAGAGTTTTACCTCCTCACCGTTCACTGTGACGGTTTGCGGGTTCATCGCGCCGCCAGTCGGACTAACATCAGTAAGATAACGTTCCTCGGTGGCCGCCAGGTCGTCCGCGGGGGCATAGGTGCCGACTTTGATATTACTACGTGCGAGAGCAAACTGTTTTTGTTGACCATCGATTTCCACATAGTAAAGAGGAAGGGGGGCGTCATAACCTTCCACGACAGTAGTGATCGGATCATGTGGAAACATGCGCGGCGGGTAACGGAAGGTATCGGAGGGAAGCTTCAACGAGGTGGTAAGCATATAAAAGAATGGGAAGAGCATCACCAGCGCGAAAAAGGAGAGAACCAGGTAAGTGAACAAGTTGTTCAGAATGCGGGCTAAACGATAGGAATGGGTTTTCATGGCGGCTCCTGTTAGTTTTCGTAAATATTGGAGCGGCGCTGCCGCTGGAATTGAAGCAACGTTAATCCAAAGATAACGATGAACAACACCCACGCGATGGCGGACGCATAACCTTGTTTGAAATTCTGGAAGCCGCTCCGATAGAGGTAAAGCACCAGCGTGATCGTGGAGTTATTTGGACCCTCCGGCGGATTCATGAGGATGAATACCTGCTCGAACACCTGCATGGACTGGATCGTTGTGGTTGTGATGACATAGAATGTTGATGGTGCCAGCATAGGAACAGTGATTCTCCAAAACTTGTTCCACGCGCCTGCCCCGTCAACAGTAGCAGCCTCATATAGTTCTCCGGGTATGTTTTGCAGACCTGCCAAGAAAAGCACGGTATTGAACCCCACTGTTTGCCAGGCCGCAATAATAATGATTGCAAGCAGGGCAGTCTTTTCATCAGAAACCCACTGGATTTTAGGGTCTACAAGAGCTGTATTGAAAACGTTGTTCCAAAAGTTGATGCTCACCGTTATGAAGTAGTTGATATAGCCAATCGTAGCGTTATACAACCATTGCCAAACAAGAGAGATCCCTACGATAGCCGCGATACTAGGCATGAAATACACTGCACGGAAGAATTTCATTCCGGGTATTTTACTGTTTAGGACGTTTGCAAGAACGAGCGCAGGGATTACGCTGAGAGGAACAGCAATCAGAGCAAAGATCAGGGTGTTGCGAAGCGCCAGCCAGAAATACTTATCTGCCGCGGCAAAGAGCAGCCCAAATTTACCAATAATAAGGCGACCGACCTCATCATATACTTTGATATCGATCACTTCGCGGGCGAGTTGATCAGGAGAATTAAGTGGAACGATACGGATGTTTAATATCTTAGCATAGTTATCCAGACCCACCCAATTAGGCGGGTTAAATGCATCAGAGTCTGTGAATGAAAAATATAAAA
>VGNF01000144.1 GCA_016866195.1 Chloroflexota bacterium
GGGGCTCCGCTCAACGCGAAGTTATTGAACGATCAACTTGTGCAGCGACCTCACGGCGTTTTCTGTATCCACAGATTCCACCACCAGGCTGATGGACACTTCTGATGATCCCTGCGCGATGGCGAGCACGTTGACATCGTGATTCCCGAGTTGACTGAAAACCCTGCCTGAGACGCCGGGCGTATGCCGCATGCCCGCGCCGACGACGGTGATGATCGATACATCGTCCGTGGACCAGATGCGATCGATGTCTTCATCCTCGATCTCGTGAGTGAACGAGGACTGAAGCGCGTCGAGCACGGATTTCGCCGCCTCGGAGGGAACCGCAAAACAGATGGATTGTTCCGATGAAGCTTGCGTGATCAACGGTACGCTTGTGCCTGTGGATGCCACTGCGCCGAAGGCGCGCGCCGCCACGCCGGGGACGCCCAGCATCCCGCGCCCTTCGATGGTGATTAGTCTCTGTTTACGAATGGCGGTCACGGCTTTGACCACATCCTCGGGCTTATTGGATTTCCCATTGGATCGTCCGTTTGCAATGAGCCGCGTGCCGGGGTGGGTTGGATTGAAAAAATTGCAGATCCGCAAACCGACGCCGGCGTTCAGGATGGGGCGGATGGTCTTTGGGTGCAGGACTTTCGCACCGTAAAAGGCCAGTTCCGCGATCTCGCTGTATTGGATCTCAGGCAGTGTCTTTGCCGCGGGCACAAGGCGCGGGTCGGCGGTCATCACGCCGTCCACGTCCGTCCAGATCCACACTTCGTCGGCGGGCAGCACCGAGCCGATGATCGCAGCCGAATAATCGCTGCCGCCGCGGCCGAGGGTGGTGATGACACCGTCGGGAGTCGCGCCGATGAACCCGGTCGTAAGGGGGAGTATCCCCTGATCCAGCAGTGGATTCAAGGCTGCCTTTGTCTTTTCCTCGGTAGCCTTGAAATCGGGGTGCGCATTCTGGAAGTGGGCGTTGGTGACAATCAGCCCGGTAGATTCGACCCCCACAGCTGGAATCCCTGAGCTGTTCACGATTGCCGTCAACAGACGGAGGTTCATGCGTTCGCCGAGCGATGCCACCGCGTCCAGCGCGCGCGGTGTGGCTTCCCCCAGCACTGCGATCGCCTTGCATAGGTCCACCAGTGTGAAAATCATTTGATCAAGATCCGCTTTTGTTCTTTCACGCAAATTTTTGTCAGCGATCAAGGCTTCCGCCGCGGAGAAGTGTTTGTCCCGCAGGGTGGATTCGGCGTCTGCGAGTGAGGTGATATCCCCTCGAGCCGCGGAAGCAGCGGAAGCCAGCAAAAGGTTGGTCACCCCGGACATGGCGGAGGTCACGACCACAACCCCGCTCCAATTCTTTTTCGCATCCTGGATTATCTGACGCGTGTGGCTGAGCGCTTCCGAAGATCCAACGGATGTCCCGCCGAATTTCATTACGAGTGTTTTTTGCATAAGTTCTCCTCGAAAATTCTCAGACTTCCGAAGGCTCTAAGACTTCGGAAGTCTGACGGGCTACCCAAATAAAAACGCCCCACGTTTCCGTGAGGCGCCATAGTGTAAGGGGTGGTAGATTACATTCGCCCAAACACAAATTCCTCACGGAGAGTCCGGAGGGCGGTGGTAGTGACGGTCATTGACCAGGGCAGGAACATATTGGGCGGTATTCTATGCGCGAGACGGGATGTCGTCAAGGGGAAAAACCTTGAATCCAACGCCGGAGAACTTGTTTCCGAAAACGACCATATACCCTTGACGGATTTCCGAATCTGCCTATAATCAGGCGAAATATCCACTTCCAAATGAGCGCCCTCTTTACCCTCTCCCTTATTGTCATCCTGATCGTGGTCCTTATTATCAAGGATCTATTTGTGGTTAGGATGGCACCGGTGAGAGTGAAGTAACCGTACCTAAGTAAGAACCAAGGAGCCGCCTGACCACAGGCGGCTCTTTTGTTAGCTGCATGCCGCGCTTCGACTTCGCTACCGCTCCGCTAAGCGCGATAGAAGCAGATATTTAGGAGAACAATGCGATCTGACACTGTCAAAAAAGGATACGAAAAAGCTCCTCACCGGGCTTTGCTGCGCGCCACCGGCTTGCAGGATGAGGATTTCACCAAACCCTTTGTGGCGATCGTCAACTCCTATGTGGATGTGGTCCCCGGGCATGTGCACCTGCAGGAGTTCGGCAAGTTGGTAAAGGAGGGGGTGCGCGCCGCCGGCGGGGTGCCTTTCGAATTCAACACCATCGGCGTGGATGATGGCATTGCCATGGGTCACGCGGGGATGAAGTACTCGCTGCCCTCGCGCGAGCTTATCGCGGATTGCGTCGAGACGATGATCGAGGCGCACCAATTCGATGCGATGGTGTGCATCCCGAACTGCGACAAGATCGTGCCCGGCATGCTGCTGGCTGCCATGCGGGTGAACGTGCCCACCATCTTCGTCTCGGGTGGACCGATGGCTGCCGGTCGGACCCCCGAGGGGGAGACGATCGATTTGATATCCGTCTTCGAGGGTGTGGGAGCCTACTCAGCCGGGAAAATCGATGAAAAACGCCTCACGCTGCTCGAGAAATTTGCCTGTCCTTCCTGCGGTTCCTGTTCCGGAATGTTTACCGCCAATTCGATGAACTGCCTGATGGAAGTGATCGGCCTGGCGCTTCCTTACAACGGTTCGGCATTGGCAAAGACACCCGAACGGGAGGAACTGGCGAGGACGGCGGCGGCTCAGGTGATGACCTTGATCGAACGCGACCTCAAACCGCGCGACATCGTCACCCCCGAGGCAATCGACGATGCCTTTGCGCTGGATATGGCGATGGGCGGCTCGACGAACACGGTATTGCATACGCTGGCCCTGGCCAACGAGGCCGGCGTGGATTACCCGCTCGAACGCATCAACGCGGTGGCGGACAAGGTGCCGCACATCTGCAAGGTGAGCCCGGCGGGCAGGTGGCACATGGAGGACGTTCATCGCGCGGGCGGAATCCCGGCGATCTTGAACGAGATTCAATGGGGGACGGGCATGTTGCATTTCGATCGGCCGACAGTGACTGGGAAGACCTTGGGGGAATCCATGCAAGGCGCGGATATCAAGGATGAAGAAGTCATTCGAAGATATGACAACGCTCATTCAAAACGAGGCGGCCTGGCGATCCTCTTTGGCAACCTTGCACCGAAGGGCGCGGTGGTCAAAGTGGGAGGCGTGAGCGAAGCCATGATGAAATTCGAAGGCCCCGCGGTGATTTTCGAATCGCAGGATGAAGCCATGGCCGGGATTCTGGCCGGCAAGGTCAAGGCCGGGGATTGTGTGGTCGTGCGTTATGAAGGCCCGAAGGGCGGACCCGGGATGCAGGAGATGCTGTCGCCCACGTCTGCGATCATGGGCCAGGACCTGGGCGACAAGGTGGCATTGATCACCGATGGCCGGTTCAGCGGCGGGACGCGCGGCGCGTGCATCGGACACATCTCACCGGAAGCCGCGGCGCGCGGTCCGATCGCGGCGCTAAAAGCCGGGGATGTGATCCAGATCGATCTGGCGGCGCGCAGCCTCAACGTGAAATTGAGCGAGGCGGAGATTCAGAGTCGACTCGACGCGCTGCCGCCTTTTCAATCCAAAGTCACCTCGAAGTGGTTGAAGCGATATTCGCATTTTGTGACGAGCGCGGATACCGGTGCGGTGTTATCAACGGACGGTAGACACTAGACAATGGACCGTGGACGATAGACGCTGGCAACCACCGTCCATCGTCCGACAAGGAGATCGAATGAAAAAATCCGGTGCAGAAATTTTATGGGAATGTCTGGTTCGGGAAGGTGTGGAGGTGGTATTCGGTTACCCGGGCGGGGCGAACATGCCGATCTATGATGCGATGCTGAGTTATCCGGTGCATCATGTGCTGGTGCGGCATGAACAGGGAGCCGCGCACATGGCGGACGGGTACGCGCGCGCTTCAGGAAAGGTGGGAGTGGCCATGGCCACCTCCGGCCCCGGCGCCACGAACCTGGTGACGGGCATCTGCACCGCGATGATGGATTCTGTACCGGTGGTTTTTATCACCGGGCAGGTGGCCGCGCACCTCATCGGCGGCGATGCGTTCCAGGAGACGGATGTGACCGGCATCACGCTCCCGATTACGAAGCACAACTATCTGGTGACGCGCGCCAGCGAGATCGCCGAGGTGGTAGGCGAGGCGTTTTACATCGCACGCAGCGGACGCCCGGGTCCGGTGTTGATCGACATCTGCAAGAACGCGCAAGTGGAACAAACGGAGTTCACCTATCCGGAAGATGTGCGGCTGCCCGGTTATCAGCCGGTTTCGCACGCGCCGAAGGAATCGCTCGAGCGTGCGGTGAAATTAATTGACAAAGCACAGCGTCCGATCATTTTGTGCGGACATGGCGTATTGATGTCCAGGGCGGAACAGGCATTGATGCAGTTCGCGGTCAAGACGCAAACCCCGGTCGCCAGCACGTTGCTGGGGTTGGGCGCGTTCCCGGCCTCGCACGAATTGAGTCTCGGAATGATGGGCATGCACGGCGAGGTGCACACCAACATGGCGATTCAGAATTCCGATCTCATTCTGGCTTTTGGCATGCGCTTCGACGACCGCGTCACCGGCACGCTAAAGACCTATGCGCCGCATGCAAAGAAAATCCATATCGAGATCGATCCATCCGAGGTGCATAAGAATGTGGCAGTGGACGTTCCACTGGTAGGCGACCTCAACACTGTGCTCACGGATTTAATTCCCATGGTGGATGAATACGACCATGACGCCTGGTTGAAGCAGATCGCAGGATGGAAGCGCGAGGCGGATCAGCGGAGCATCATGAACTGGCCGGGCGGTGATAAGTTGTACGTGGCGCATCTGATCTCGGATATCTGGAAGGCGACCGGCGGAGGCGCGATCATCTCTACAGATGTCGGCCAGCATCAGATGTGGGCTGCGCAATACTACGCGTTGGAGAAACCGAACCGATGGCTTTCATCCGGCGGCGCAGGGACGATGGGCTTCGGCCTGCCGGCGGCCATCGGCGCGTGGTTCGCACACAAGGATCAGGAGATCTGGGCGATCGCCGGCGACGGAGGTTTTCAGATGACCGCCGCGGAACTGACCACCGCGGTGCAGGAGGGCGCGAACATCAAGGTCGCCATCATGAACAACAATTTCCTCGGCATGGTGCGTCAGTGGCAGGAATTCTTCTTCGAAAAAAGATATTCCGCGGTGAATATGCTCACGCCGGATTTTGTCAAACTGGCGGAGGCGCACGGTGTGCCGGCACGGCGCGTAACGAAACGCGAGGAAGTGGATGAGGCCATCGAATGGGCGCGCAACGCAAACGGTCCGGCTGTGATCGAATTCCGCGTGGAGCAGGAGGACGCAGTCTATCCGATGGTGCCGGCCGGCGCTGCGCTGGATGAAATGATCCAAAGGCCGGCGAGGACATAGCAAATCTCCCTCACCCTAGCCCTCTCCCATCGGGAGAGGGCTAGGGTGAGGGAAAGGAGAACAATATGAACTACACCTTCATTGCATTGGTCGAAAACAAACCCGGCGTGTTGAACCGCGTGGCCTCGCTGTTCCGGCGGCGCAACTTCAACATCGAGTCGCTGGCCGTCGGGCGGACGGATAACCCCGAGATCTCGCGCATGACCGTGGTGGTGGATTGCCCGAATGGCGATATGGATGCGCACAAGATCGAAGCGAACCTGTACAAGCTGGTCAACGTCATCGATGTCCAGGATGTAACACACCAGCCTTCGGTCACCCGTGACCTGGCCTTGATCAAGGTCACGGTTGGGCCGGAGAGGCGCGCCGAAGTCAATGGGCTGGCAGAAATCTTCCGCGCCCGCATCGTGGATGTGGCCTCGGACTCGTTGATTGTCGAGATCACCGGCACCGAGGACAAGATCGAAGGGATGATTGAATTGCTGCGTCCGATCGGAATCGTGGAGATGGTGCGCACCGGCCAGGTCTCGATGACGCGCGGTGTGAATGACGGCATACGCCGGGTGCCGGGCACGAACGGTAGCCGCTTCGAGGAAATAACCGAGCTGGCGGAGATGACACCGTAAGGACGATGGACCGCGGATGATGGTCGAGTAGCCTTCCGAGGCGTATCCAGACCAGCGTGTTTATTAATCATTTTGGAGAAAGGGCATCATGGCAATAATCAATTTCGGCGGTGTGGAAGAGGAAGTGGTGACGCGTGAGGAATTCCCGCTCGAGAAGGCGCGCGAAGTATTGAAGGATGAGGTTGTCGCAGTGCTGGGCTACGGCGTGCAGGGACCGGCCCAGGCGTTGAACATGCGCGATAACGGGATCAATGTAATCATCGGCCAGCGGAAGGGGACCGCGAATTGGGACAAAGCGGTTGCCGATGGATGGGTTCCGGGCAAGACGTTGTTTTCAATCGAGGAAGCCGCGGAAAGAGGAACGGTCATCCAGTATCTGCTTTCAGACGCCGGTCAGCGTTCGCAATGGTCGAAGATCGTGGAATGCCTGAACGAAGGCGACATGTTGTACTTCTCGCACGGTTTTTCGATCACGTTCAAGGGTGATACTGGCGTGATCGCGCCTCCACATGTGGACGTGGCACTGGTCGCGCCGAAAGGGGCCGGGCGCAGCGTCCGCAACAACTTCCTGGACGGATCGGGGATCAACGCCAGTTTTGCAGTCCATCAGGATGCCACCGGCCGTGCGCAGGAACGCACGCTGGCTTTGGGGATCGCCATCGGCGCCGGGTATTTATTCCCCACCACATTCCAGAACGAAGTCTATAGCGATCTGACCGGTGAACGCGGCGTGCTGATCGGTGCGCTTTCGGGAATCATGGAGGCGCAATACAACGTCCTGCGCAAGCATGGACATTCCCCTTCGGAGGCATTCAATGAAACCGTGGAGGAGCTCACCCAATCGCTGATCCGGCTCGTCGGCGAGAACGGCATGGATTACATGCACGCCAATTGCTCCACCACAGCACAGCGCGGTGCTCTGGACTGGCAACCTCGTTTTCGCGATGCAGTTGCTCCCGTGTTCGACGAGTTGTATGACTCAGTCATGAGCGGAAACGAGGCACGCATCACGCTGGAAGCAAACAGCCGCGAGGATTATCGCCAGCAGTTGGAAAAGGAACTTGCTGCAATTCGCGATTCAGAGATGTGGCGCGCCGGAGCGGCTGTGCGGTCGTTGAGGCCGGAGAATTGGAAGAAGCAATAAAGACCATGGATAGTGGACGATGGACCATCGTCGATGGTCTATGGTCCATGGCCAGATTGTGAGGATGAAGTATGACCAATACCTATGTGAAAATCTTCGATACCACGCTGCGCGACGGCGAGCAATCTCCCGGCGCGACCATGACCTCAGCGGAAAAACTGGAGGTGGCTCTTCACCTGGCGCGCCTCGGGGTGGACGTGATCGAAGCCGGCTTTCCCGCCGCCTCGCCGGATGATCTTGAGGCGGTAAGGCGAATCGCGGTGGAAGTGGGTAATCCAAGACCTGGGCACCCGCATGCAAAGGTCCCGGTCATCGCCGGGCTGGCGCGGGCAAATCAGGCGGATATCGACAAGGCTTGGGAGGCCGTGCGAGAAGCACAGAAGCCGCGCATCCACACTTTTCTCGCCCCATCCGAGATTCATATGAAGCACAAACTCAAAATGGATCCCGAGGAGGTCGTGCAGCGCGTATCCGAGATGGTAGCGTATGCCCGCTCCCTGTGCGCGGATGTGGAATTCAGCCCGGAGGATGCGGGTCGGTCGGATCCGGAATTCTTATATGTGGTGCTGGGGGAGGCGATCAAAGCGGGCGCGACCACCTTGAACATTCCGGACACAGTGGGCTACACAACGCCGGAGGAATTCCACAAGTTGATCGAAGGCATTATCCACAATACACCTGGCCTGGATGAGCGCATCACTGTATCGGTCCATTGTCATGACGACCTGGGGCTGGCCGCGGCGAACACCCTGGCAGGCATCCGCGCCGGGGCACGCCAGGCTGAGGTGACCATCAATGGTATCGGCGAACGAGCCGGCAACACCTCGCTGGAGGAGGTGGTGATGGCGCTGCGTACCCGCCATCCCATTTTTAATCTCGAGACGGGAATCGACACGCGGCAGATCGCGCGCATCAGCAAGCTGGTGAGCAATTACACCGGCATGATCGTGCAGCCAAACAAGGCCATCGTCGGTGTGAACGCCTTTGCGCATGAGGCGGGCATCCATCAGGATGGCATGTTGAAGCACCAAACCACCTATGAAATCATGCGTCCCGAAGATGTCGGCGTGAATCAATCCAGGTTGGTACTCGGGAAACATTCCGGACGGCACGCGCTGCGGACACGGCTGGCAGAGATGGGGCATTCGCTCGATGAGGTGGAGCTCGACAAGGCTTTCGCACGCTTCAAGGAGCTGGCCGATCGCAAGAAGGTCATCACGGACCTTGACCTGGAGGCGCTGATTGCGGATGAATTCTATCGCCCGCGGGACGTGTATCTGCTGAATGGTCTGCAGGTAGCCTGCGGCACGATGGGCATGCCGACCGCCACGGTTCGCCTGCGCGGGCCCGATGGTAATGTTCAGACCCGGGCTGCCATCGGCACCGGTCCGGTGGACGCCACCTACAAAGCCATCGACATGATCATCAGCGTGCCGTGCACTCTGCTCGAATTCAATGTGCACGCGATCACCGAGGGCATCGATGCGCTGGGCGAAGTCACCGTCCGCATTCAGGGCGAGAACGGGCACAAGACCATGGATGCCCAGAGCGAGATCGAGCACGTGCGGGTGTACGGCGGACACGGAGCCGACACCGACATCATCGTCGCCAGTGCCAAGGCGTACATCAATGCCTTGAACAAACTCATCATTGCGCGGACGGAAGGCGCTGAAAAAGTGAAGAACGATTTCGGCGTCATGCTTGGATAAGAAAGGAGCTGTCAATGAACGCTTACAACGAAGATCGAGAAGGTTCTCCTGTCCAACCTCCCGAACCGTTCCCCCAGCCGAAGACCATCCCTCCCGGATGGGATTTGAGCGGACTGGTCTTCCCGCCCCAACCTCCCCGCC
>VGNF01000145.1 GCA_016866195.1 Chloroflexota bacterium
CCCCGAATCGAGGACGATGCGGACACTGCGGTCACTTACACGTTGTCGGTGTATCCCAATCCCTGCGCCGCGGTTCCACAGGGAATTCCACTCCCCAAGAAGTAACCGGATGGATGAACATCGAAGGAAGGTTCGAAGATGAGGTTCAGCACATCCCCGCGGAAGCTTATCGTATACCTTTTCTCATGGCTGTTGACATTCAGTTTGTTGATCGCCTGCGCACCCGCGGAATATGATGATGAGCAGCCCGGTGATACCGGCCTGACAGAAGCGCCCGCCGCGGCGCCGGAAGACATGGAGACAGCCGCCGGCGACAAATGGTTCCTGTGGACAAATGGAACCCAGCTGAGAGGCGCAAACACCTGGCAGCGCATCGTCGTCCCGGAACTGGATGGGCCGGAATTTCTCGGAGACGGCTACATCGGTCCGTCATATACGCAAGCCGATGTCGACGCCCTTGCCGCGCTGGGGGCGAATTATGTCAACCTCTCCCACCCCGGCCTGTTCACGGAACGCGCGCCGTATGTGCTGGATGAACAGGTACAGGCGAACCTGGATGCGATGATTGAAATGGCAACCGAAGCTGACCTGTTCGTGGTGATCACCTTCCGCACCGGGCCGGGGCGCAGCGACTTCACCTTCTACCGCGACGGCGCGGGTGACTGGTTCAACCCGCAGCTGCTGATCGAGAACGTGTGGACCGAGGAGGAGGCACAGGACGCCTGGGTCGAAATGTGGCGTTACACCGCCGAACGCTATAGGGACAATCCAGCCGTGGTGGGATACGACCTGATGTGCGAACCGAATTCCAATGACGTGGCGCTGGGCACCTATGAGCCCGAGGAATTCTATCCACAGTACACCGGCAGCGTTTACGACTGGAATCAGTTCTATCCGCGCATCGTGGCAGGGATTCGCGAAGTGGACCGTGAGACGCCCATCCTGGTCAACGCCATGAGCTGGGGCGGCGTGCGCTGGCTGCCGTATCTGAAGACGGTCGACGACCCGCGCATCGTCTACACGGCGCACCAGTACGAACCACAATCACAATACACACATCAGGAGACTCCAGCCATGAATACCTACCCCGGAGAGTTTGATCTCAACTGGGACGGTGAACCCGATTCCTTCGACCGCGCCTGGCTGGAGGATTTTCTATCCATCATCGCCGACTTTCAGCAGGAGCACGAAGTGCCGGTGGCGGTCAATGAATTCGGCGTGTCGCGCTGGGTGCCGAATGCGGGGGATTTCATGCGCGATGAAATGGAGATCTTCGAAGAAATCGGGATCAACCATGCCCTGTGGGTCTGGGATCCGGACTGGGCGCCCTGGACTGAAAACGTCAACGGCATGAACTTCCGCTACGGGCCGGACCCGGAAAATACCGAGCCAGTGGAAAATGACCTGCAGGCGGCCATCCTGGAATCCTGGGCACGCAATACGTTGAGACCATCCAATTTCAATGCAGTGCCGTAATCGGAAGGGCTGAAGAAGCGGAGGATCGCTGCCTCACTGGGATTCCCTTTTCCCTTTGTAGAATTGCCCTGGTTCACATCACTTCTTTGCCAAAGGAGAATCCATGAAACTTAATCTCACCATGCTCGCCATCCTCGCCGGAATCAGCCTGTTCGTCGGCTTCGTTATCGTCGCGGTCGGGATCGGCGCCATCTTCCCCTCCATGCACAAGCTGACCGCGCCGTTGATCTGCGGCGGGGAGGTGGAGGTGGAATCGATCCGCTATTCGTACAAGCCCGGGCAGGTCGGCTGGGAACATCACATTTACTGCATCGAGGCGGGAAACGAAAAGGAGATCACCTTCCAGGCCATCGGCGTCAGCGGCCTGGTTGCCTCCGCCATTCTCTTTGCTCTCTTTGCAACCCGCTCTTGGAAAAAGGTTGTCCTGCCTGGGGACTTCGGCGAACCCACCACGGATTTCAAACCAAACAGGATCCCTGGTTCCGCCAGGGGCCGAAAAAAGGAGGGCACGCGCCTGGAAAGGCTCGCGGAGTTAAAACAAATGTACGAATCGAACCTGATCACCAAAGAGGAATACGAGAAGAAGAAAGCCCGCATCATTGATGAACTATAGCCGCGGTTCGAGGATCCATGTTCACGGCTTCGATTGACGAGATTCTTAACTCTCAAAAGATCTGGCTTACCGCCGAGGATGCCCGCCTGGAGCACCTTGCAAATGAGTCGTTGAAGAAGTGTGCCGAGGCAGTTTCCGTACTGATACGCAACCTGAAGGAGGTCGGATACGATTGGGCGGCCGTGGAGCCGATTCCCCGCGCCTCACTGGAGAGGAGTATTGAGACTGTCGAAAAATCGATTGGGTCCCCCGTTCCTCCCATCCTGGTCGAATTTTGGGAGAAGGTCGGAGGGGTCTCCCTGGTGGACCTGAAAGACTACCGCCATACGGAGTTTTGGATGGAGCACAAACTCGTCCCGCCGGCCGGCTTCTGCGACGGACTGCATGTGGATGCGTGCAGCGACGAGTGGGCGCATTTCATCTGTGATGATTTCGTCGACTGGAAGGATTACCAATCCGATGGATCGGATGAATTCCTTCTGTCGCTTTCGCCGGACGGATTCCACAAGGATGACATCAGCGGCGGCGCGCCGTACGGAGTGCACGGCGGTTCCTCCTGGAGGCCGGTCTGGGAGAACTTCTCGTGGAGCGGGTCAAAGCATCCCGCCTCCGCACCCGATGGACCGCCGGATTTTCTTTCCTATCTGAGGACGACCATGCTCGAGTGCGCCGGCTTCCCCGCGCTGCTCGGGATGCCGGCGTTCGATCCCATGAGGGAACGCCTGCTCAAGGGAGTGCCGGTCTTTTAGCGTTCTGTAAATCAAAATTCACCACAGATGAACACAGTTGCATGGGATTTTGACATGGTTTTTCGGGAATGTCATAAAGAATACCAAGGTTCATCTGCGTATATCTGTGGCTTACCCGAATTTCAACCTTTTTTGCCAGAGGCTTGTCTCTGAAGTCGAATTTCTCTTTATAATGGGGGAATGCACATCCACCGTGGAGCCGCTTCATGACCTTTCAACCGGTGTACTATTCCCAGCAGGACCCGCAATGGAAGGGGGAGATCGTCGGTTTTGGGGAACCGGGCGATACGATCGGAACCGTGGGCTGCGCGCTGACGTGCACCGCCATGCTGCTCAGCGGTCACGGGCTTCCCGAAACTCCGGGATCCCTGAATGAAAAGCTCAAGAGCGTTGGCGGGTTCGCAGGAGGCGCCATTCGCTGGGAGTCCCTGAGCCGGCTTTACCCGCAGGTGACCTTGAAGAGCAACGTTTCCTGCGTCGCCTCCGACGCGCCGCTCTCCCAGATCGACGCCTCGATCGCGGCCGGGCAGCCGGCCCTCGTGATGATGGACAGCTCACCCGCCGCAGGCCTGCTCACTCACTGGGTCCTGTTGTACGCCCGGGAAAAGGACGATTATCTGATGCTCGACCCATGGCCGCATAAAACGCATGGGAAGAAAAAGATGCACCTCACCCCGCAATACAGTCAGGGAAATCCGCTGCGGCGTTCGATCATGCACGTGGTCGTTTACGAATGTCCCCCGGCGGCCGGCGCGACCGTTCCATCGAGCGTGATCCACGCGGCGGGCCGCGCAAAAAGGCGCGGGTTTCACGCCCGGGTCCGGGCGGAGGCGACCTGGGGCGTGAACATCCGCTCCGGCATCGACACTTCGAGCATGGAGAACATTCTCGCCGCCGCCCCGGCGGGAGCACTGTTGACCCTGTTGGAGACGGACGGCCGCGCGAAGGTGGGCGCGGTAAACGAGTGGGTGCGCGTGCGCGATGAAAAAGGAAACGAGGGATTCTGCGCGGCCTGGCATCTCGAGCCGGCGGAGGCCGCAGCTGCACCCTCCGCCTCAAAGGCGCGACCGCTGACAGGTCCCGCGCGGGAAGCGACTGTTTCATCCAAAACCGCGGCAAGGCGCGGGGACCTGAAGTTGATCGTCGTGGTGAAAACCGGCGGAGCCAGAGTGTTCAAGGCTGAATCCGCGAGGAGCGGGGTGCTCGCCAGGGAGAAGGCCGGAGCGAACCTGCTGGTGGTCGAGCCGCTGGAGGGCGCCATCAGGAAGATCGGCCTGGGCGGGAGGTGGCTGACCGTGAAAGCCACGAACGGGGAACGGGGATTCATCGACGCCGGCGCCGTCAAGGAAGGATGAACCGCATTCACATCGGTTGAGGGATAATTCATAGGATGGCGAAAAAATCCACAGACATGAGGTCCGCGCGCAGGGCCCGGGCGCACGTTTCCATCACTGCATACCTGTTCTGGATCTGGGTTGGCCTCACCCTGCTCATCTCGTTGAGCATTCTCGTCCTTATTCAGTGGAAGGGACCGAACGGCCTGGACATCGTCCTGTACAAGGGACCGCTTTCGCGCCTGCAGATCACCATGTCTGCGGTCGTCATGGTCTGGCTGGAGGCGGGGTTGGCTCTATTCCTGCTTTCCACGGGGCGCATTCGAAAAGACAACGCCTTCACCTGGGCCGGCTTCTTTTTGATCACACTGCTCTACATCAACCTGCTGCGCGAACGGACGGATTACGGCGACTCCTATTCGTACATCCTCGGAGCACAGGCGCTGATCGACGATCAACCTTTCGGGAAGACCTATATCTATCCTCCGTTCTGGGCCATCCTGTTGAAGCCCATCGCGCCGATGGGTGAAAAGGGCGCGATCGACATCCTGTGGAACCTGAATATCCCGGCTTTGGGATTGTTCTATTTTCTTGTGATCCGCGTCCTGGAACGTTACGGATTCAGTGAACGGCTGGCTGCCGCGCTGGTCACGCTGTTCATGCTGGTCAACGTCCCGCTTTTGCGAACCATGCTCTACCTGCAGGTCAACCTGCATGTGTTGAACCTGATCTTCGTCAGCCTGCTGCTCCAGCGCCGCTCGCCCTTCTGGTCCGCGCTGGCCATGGCCCTGGCGGTTCATTTCAAAGTATCGCCGGCGGTGCTGGGGCTGGCCTTCCTGCTCGAGAAGGATTGGCGCTGGCTGGGTTGGGTCTCCTTTCACACGCTGGCGATTTTCGGCCTGACAATTCTCTCGGATGGATTTCAACCGTATCTGGATTACCTGTACAATCTCAGCCTGTTGAACATCCCTCATGGGCTGAACTTCCGCGAGACCTCGTTTGATTCCTTCTTCGGGGGCTTTGTGCAATTGATCGGGCAGGATTACTCGTTGGCGCGTCCGCCGATCTATCTCGCCAAGGGGCTGCTGGCGGTTACCGTCTTCGTGACCATTGCAAGAACCATGAAGCAACGCGTCTTCCACGAGGGCGAGGCATCACGCCTGCTGAACTCCTTCCCCCCGCTGATGATCCTGATGAACATGACCTCCCCGCTGGTATGGGAGCATCACGGTGTGTTCCTGGTGCTGGTCTTCCTGCTGCTCTTCAAAAAGATCGATACACCCCTAGACTGGAGCTGGTTCGGGGCGGCTTACTTCCTCGAGTTCCTGCTGCCCACCTTCGATTTCTTCCCGTTCTCCTACGGTCGGCTGCTCGCGCCGTTGATCATCCTGTGGTTGTTCTGGCGCATCCCGGCAGGAAAGCGCACCTCCCCCTTCTTCAAGAGAACGGCCCACCGGCTGGAAGAAATCCGCATCTAACGCCCGAACCAGGGTGAGTTCAACGCCTCAATGAAGACTTCGACCATCTTTTGAATGTTGATCTCCTCCGATACGATGCGGAAGGAATCCCGCCCCATCCTTCCCAGGCGCGGGATATCGGACAGCGCATTCTTCATCGCCCCAAGCAGGGCGGGATAATCCTCCGGCAGAATCTGCCAGCCGTTCCTTTCCCGCACGAGATCATCCTGCGTGCCATCTCCTTTCGCAACGATGACCGGCAGTCCATGACTCATGGCTTCCTGAACGGCCAATCCCCCGGTTCCCGGCAGAACGAAGAGATCCGCCTGTGCAAAATACGGGTTCAACTCCGCCCCATGTTTCGCGCCGATGAACTCTGCCGCGGGATACACCTCCCGCGCTAGCATCTCCAGCGAGGCGCGCTGCGGACCGTCCCCAACGATGACGAGCCGGGGCTTGGATCCCACTTCCGCGCAGGCGCGAATTAAATGATCCACCCGTTTTCTGGCCTGCAAGCGTCCCACGAATAGAATGCCAACGTCGTCCATCGCCTGCGGTCCACGATCCGGGTTTTGTTCCGGCGCCGGTGAAACCGAGTTATATGCCACATAAAGCCTCTCGCGCGGGTACCCGAGCGCGGCATATTCCTCCGCGCCGCGGCGGCTGTAGGCGATCAACGCATCGAAATGCCTGAGGAACCGCAGTCGCGCCCTTGCTCTCAGCCCAATCCCTCTTCCGGAGGGAGAGAGGTCAGGGGTGAGGGCAGGCACACCCAGCCCCCAGCCAATGACCTTCCGCCCACGCGCATGCATCCATTTGACTGCAGAGTTCGTGGACAGGTAGCGTGGATTCGCCTCGGCGATCAACGCCTCCGGATTCCACTCCTCGAGCCAGCGGATGAAACCGCGTTGATAACATGCATACCATGATCCGCCGAACAAATGAACGTTGTGAGCCTGCACATGGCGCGCGAAAAGCGGCGTGCCGGCCGGGATCATCTCCGACGGTCGCGGCGCCCCCGCGAAGAGACTCATACCCCCATCACAGGCTAGCGCGAGCAGGTCGAAGAATGGAACGCGGTAGACAGGCAATACGCGCTGCTGCAGGCCAAGCCTGCCGGAAAATCGATTCATGGCAGGGGCTCACAGCGGGAGAAAATGAGCGCCACATCGTCCTGATATCTCTGGCACCATCGATCGGACTCTTCCACCGCCTCCACCAGGGCGGGCTGGGTGTGCGCCAGCACCAGCAGGTTCACGCCCTGCTGCTCGAGCAGGTCCTCCCAACCCGGCCGCGCCGATTGAACCGCAAGGTATCGCTCCGCCTGTTCCGTCGTATAGATCACCTGGATCCGCGTATCGATCCAGACTGGTCGCTCCGGCAGGGCATGGATCAGATAACTGCCGAATACCACGTCGTTCCACATCGTTCCGGGAATTTCCGGATGATCCGCCAGCCAGGCAGCCGCGGCCGCGGGTGTGTGCGGGTCGAGCGCAGGAGGAGCACCCTGCCACCAACGCTCGCGCACGCCGGGCATGATCAGAAGGGGCAGGAGCAACAAGGCCGATCCCAGCACGTAATTCCCTGCGGGAAGGCGCGTTTCCACCGGACGGTCAAACCTTTGGGTAATGGAATCCGGAATCAGCCGGGCGGTCATCACAGCCAGGAGGAAAGTGCCCCAGATCATATAACGCAGCCCGCTAAGCGAGAACCAGAGAAAGATCAGAAATGCCAGCCATTCGAACGTCGTAACGAAACGACGCGAAAACGAAGCCAGCGGTATGAGCAGGATCAACCATGCAAAAAATAGGTTCATCCCCCAGCCCTGATTGATGGGAGGCAGCCACTCCGGGCTCAGGTCGCGGATGCCCGGTGAAAGGAAGGTGTCCACGATCGACCCCCAGAGTGCAATGCCTCGGGGATTGATCAGAGTGACCGCGATGGCGACCGCGGTGACAGTCAACAGCCTCTTTCGGTCGCCGTTTCCAAAGACGACCGCCGCGCCCAGCAGGATGAACAACAACGGGAAGGAGCCGTGCAGATTCGCCCATAATAATCCTATGGGAACCAGCAACCACAGAAATTTATGTTCATGGTCCTGCCACTTAAAGAGCAACCATAGCGCAAGCAGAAAGAGGGGATACGCAATTAACTGCGGACGTGCGCTCCAGTTATTGCCGCCCGCGAGGCCGGCCAGCAGGGCCAGCAGCGCAGCCAGGCGCGGGCCTGCGCCGCAGCGGCGGACCAGAACCCACAACAGCGCGTAGGTCGAGCCGATCAAGGCGGCGAGCAGGAGGAAGGTGAGCGGAATCCCTCCGAATTGATACACCAGGTGGAAGATCACCGCGGACGCCCAGGATTGATAGACCAGCGGCTGCCCGGCGCGGGTCGAGCTGTATGCGTCCACCGCCGGCACGGCGCCCGACGTGAGGATATCCCGCCCCAGGCGCAGATACCACCAGTAATCATGAGGCTGGATGGGAAGCAGCACCGCGATCAGCAGGAGGGGCAGCAGCGTCAGGCCCAGCCACAGAAAATCGTATGAACGGGACGCGCGGTTCATCGTTTAAGGCTGCACATGCGGCGCCCCCCAGGCCGGAGATTTGTGAACGTGCACCACTTTCCACTTGCCCTCGTTCTTTACCATCACGCGGCTCTCGTTGTGCGCGGCCACCTTCACCCCCTGCGGCAGTGCCGTGCTGATCAACAGGGTATAGCTGGCAATGGCCGTCTCCCCGTAGCGCTGGATGTGCAGGTTGGCCAGGTCGAAGCGCGACTTTGCCCTGGCTCCCTGGTCCTCCGCGCCGAAGACCGAGCCGCGCTGCGCGTTCGCATCCATCATGAACTCATGAAAGGGCAGCCCGTCCAGCCGATGGGGCGTAATCCACCATTCGTACAGGGTCAGTTCCTCGGAGGTGGTTTCATGATAGGCACGGATGTCGTTCTCCTGAATGGACTTCAGATGATTTTCCAGAAAGGCGCGAATTTCTTCATCCATGTTCACTCCTCCAGCAGCACTTTGAGGTAGGCCTCCACCATTTTATCCAGGCCGAACTCGGCCTCCGCCCGTTCACGCGCAGACCTGCGGAACCGGTCCTGGTGCTGCAAGATTTCCTTTGCCGCCTCGGCCAGCGCGGGGACATCCGGTGGATCCAGTTTCCACGGGTCGCCGCCGTACGGCACAACCCGGCCGGCATCGCCTTCGATCAACTCCTTGAGCGAACCGCTGTCAAAGCCGACCACGGGCAATCCGCATGCGAGCGCCTCGATGACCGCGTTCGGACAGGGCGGGTTGACCTCGGCTGAAAACAACAAGTGTGAGGAGCGCGCCAGCGGGGGAACTTGTTCGCGCGGGATCTCCCCGAGGAACGTTACATCCACCTCGGTATGGTTGTTTATCCGTCTTTGTGTGGCACGGGG
>VGNF01000146.1 GCA_016866195.1 Chloroflexota bacterium
AGGTTATGCGGTGACTTATCTCTCATGCGATTCCAACGGGATGATTGACCTGCAGGAGCTCGAACGCGCCATCCGTGAGGAGACAAAACTGATCTCGATAATGCTGGTCAACAATGAAGTTGGAACCATCCAGCCCATTCCTGAAATCAGCCGGATCGCGCACGCACACATGGTTCCGCTGCACACGGATGCTGTACAGGCGATGGGCTTCATGGATGTGCAGGTCGAAGAGCTGAAGGTCGACATGCTTTCGTTGTCTGCTCATAAGATCTACGGGCCGAAGGGGATTGGGGCGCTGTATGTGCGTAATGGATTTGAACTGGTTCCCCAGACGTTTGGCGGGACACAGGAGCGGTCGCTCCGGCCCGGAACTGAGAATGTTCCCGGCATCCTTGGTCTTGCCGCGGCCCTGAATCTGGTCTCACTACATCGTGCCTCTGAGCGTACCCGCCTGCGCGGGCTTCGTGAACGCCTGATCAATGGTATGGAGGCAGCAGGTTTGGATGTGATCGTAAACGGCCCACGGAATGAAGTCGCACCTCACATCCTGTCTGTGAGCTTTACCGGCGCGGATGCGGAGATGTTATTGATCCACTTGAACAGGGAAGGTGTGGCAGTCTCGATGGGTTCTGCCTGCACATCGCACAGCATTGAACCTTCCCATGTCCTGACCGCCATGGGCTTGCCGCAGGCGCGGATCGAATCGACACTGAGGATCTCACTGGGGCTTCCCACAACGGAGGAAGAGATCGATACGCTGGTTGGAATTTTGAATCGCAACGTCAAACGCGCCATGATTTCCAAAGAGTAAGCCACAATGGCAGACCAAAGATCATTGCAAGACCGTGCAAGCTTGTTGGCAGATGTGGCGGATATGTATTATCGCGAAAACAAGAACCAGGCTGAGATTGCCAAATCCGTCGGTGTCACACGATCGATGATCTCACGCATGTTGACCGAGGCACGGGATGCGGGAATCGTGGAGATTCGCGTGCATCGTTCGCTGCAGTCCGACCATGATTTGGGCAGGGAATTAATCGAGGCTTTTGACCTGTTGGATGCCTATGTGGTGAGAGTCAGTGCGATATCAGGCAGAAAATTGACCCGATCACTGGGCCGGGCGGGCGCGCTCGTGTTGAAACGATATCTTGCGCCGGGGAAGGTTTTGGGGCTGGCCTGGGGGACATCGATCAGCGCAACGGTCGATGCCCTGGATGTGGTCGAATCCATCCCTGTGAAAGTGGTCCAACTGGTTGGGGCAATGGGTGCACGCAACCTGCAATATGATGGGCACGATCTGGTTTCACGCCTTTCCGAGAAGTTGGGCGGGGAGGCGTATTACGTGAATGCCCCTTATGTTTGTCAGGATCGGGAGGTGGCAAGATCCCTCATGGAATCCAAAGCCATTAAAGAGACCATCAGCCTTGGCAAGAAGACCGACGTGGCATTGCTGGGGATTGGCTCCACTTCTTCCACGCATTCAAGTTTCTACCTTGCAGGGTACGTAACACGCAAGGAATTGGATGACCTGCGGCGCGGCGGCTCCATTGGAGATGTATGTGGTCTGCATTTTGATTTGGAAGGCAGGCCGGCCGCCGAACATTTCTCGGAGAGGCTCGTGACCATTCAAAGGAATGATCTGCTCGCCATCCCAGTTCGCCTGGGCGTGGCGGGTGGTCCTGGTAAGGTGCAGGCCATTTTGGGGGCACTGAAAAGCAGGCATGTCAACGTACTTGTTACCGATCAGGTTACTGCCAAAAAGGTTTTGGATCGATAAGGATCTGATCCGAGCCGGTGACCATTTGTTGTACGGAGATTTTCATGCAAGAAGCGAAATCGAAAAAGATCGAACCAAGAACGACCAAGGGAGATTACATCGCCCGCGCCCGTCGGCTGAACTTGTCCGATGAACAGCTGGTTGAATTCTTCAGTACCATGTGCACAATTCGCCAATTCGAGCTGATGGCAGACAAGCTCTACGCCATGGGCAAGGTTCACGGCACCATGCATCTTTCAGCCGGGCAGGAGGCGGTCGCGGTGGGCACCTTCCGGGCGGTGCGCGTGGATGATTATGTGCTCAATCATCATCGAGGTCACGGCCATTTCATCGCAAAAGGCGCGGATATCAACCGGATGATGGCCGAGTTTCTGGGCAAGGACACCGGTTACTGCCGGGGACGCGGCGGGTCGATGCACATTGCCGATGTGGAGGCGAACAACCTCGGGGCGAACGGGATCGTTGGAGGCGGAATCCCGCAGTCGGTGGGTGTGGGGCTGGCCCTGCAGATGAAGAAGCTCGATCAGATCTGCGTCGTTCTTTTTGGCGACGGGGCGGCAAACGAGGGAGTGTTCCACGAATCGTTGAACATGGCTGCCTTGTGGAGTCTGCCGGTGTTGTTCATCTGCGAGAACAACAAGTACGGCATGTCGATGGACGTGGAACACGCCACCGCCAAACTGCCCATTGCACAAAGGGCGGAGGCCTATGGCATGCCTTGGGCTTACGTGGATGGTAACGATGTACTCGAAGTCTACGAGACGATGATCGAGGCGACACGACATGTTCGCAGCGGTAGGGGACCGGTCCTGGTTGAGGCTGTCACGTATCGTTATTTCGGTCATTCCAAGAGCGATCGCAATCTCTATCGCACCAAGGATGAAATCGAAGACTGGAAAAAGCATCGAGACCCGATCCTGCGCTTCAAAGGGCATCTCCTCCACGCAGGAATTTTCGATGAGGCAAAAGCCGCTGAGATCGATGCGGAGGCCTTGAACGTGATCGAAAAAGCTGTCGAATTCGCTGAGGCCTCGCCTGAGCCGGATCTTTCGACACTCACGGAGTTTGTCTATGCCTGAAATGACTTATCTGGAGGCAATTCGCCAGGCGCTCTGGGATGAAATGAAGCGCGATGAGCGCGTGTTTCTGATCGGGGAGGATATCGGCCGGTACGGCGGGGCATTTGGTCTGACCCATGGGATGCTGGATGAATTTGGCCCGGAACGCGTTCGGGAAACCCCGATATCCGAGCCGACCATAGTCGGTGCGGCACTTGGGGCGGCTTTGGTGGGCATGAGGCCCGTGGCCGAGATGATGTTCATGGATTTCACGCTGTTGACCCTGGACCAATTGGGAAATCAGGCGGCTAAGGTCCGTTTCATGTTCGGCGGCAAGGCCACTGCGCCGATGGTGATACGCATGCCGGGCGGCTCCGGCACCGGTGCGGCTGCTCAACATTCACAGTCACTGGAAAGCCTGTTGATGCATATCCCCGGGCTGAAGGTGGTCAATCCGTCCACGCCGTATGATGCCAAGGGCTTGATGCTCAGCTCGATCCGCGACCCCAACCCGGTCTGCTTTATCGAGCACAAACTGCTGTACAAGACCAAGGGCGAAGTCCCGGAAGGTGACTACACCGTCCCGATCGGGGTCTCCGAGGTGAAACGGCAGGGGCGGGACCTGACCATCGTTGCCAACAATGTCATGGTCGTCCGCACCCTGAAGGTTGCCGAGAAGCTTGCCGGTGAGGGGATCGAAGTCGAGGTGATTGATCCGCGCACAATGCGCCCCATGGACACCGAGACGATCATCGAATCGGTCTGCAAGACTGGGCGATTGTTGGTCATCCATGAGGCCTGCCAGACCGGTGGATGGGCCGGGGAGGTGATTGCAGCCATCACCGGCAGTCGCGCCTTTGATTATCTCGACGCACCCGCGCGACGATTGGCGGGCAAAGACATACCCATTCCGTACAATCGCGCTCTGGAACGCGCCGCGGTACCTCAGGAAGAAGATATCGAGCGCGAAATTCGCGCCATTGCCAGCGGACAATATTAGAGGTTAACATGCCGGTCCCATTTATCATGCCCAAGTTTGATATGGACCAGGAGAAGGCGACCATCATCTCCTGGGAGAAGCACGAGGGGGATACAGTCAGGATGGACGAGACGGTCCTGACCGTTGAAACCGACAAGGTCTCAATGGAAGTCCCCTGCCCGGCGGATGGAGTGCTGGCAGGCATTAAGTACCAGAACGGTGATACCGTTCCGGTCACAACCGTGATTGCCTATGTTCTGAAGCCGGGTGAAACCGTTGCTGATCTTCCCCGGGATAAGATCCCCGCCTCTGCCCCCAAGCCGGAAGTTGCTCCACCACCACTTGCAGAGGTCTCCGCCGCGGCAGTTGCGTCCGTCGCGGCCACGCCGGTTGCTGTGCGCATGGCAAAGGAAGAAGGAGTTGACCTGGCCAAAGTCCAGGCCTCGGGGAACAGAATCACGCGCGAAGATGTGGAGCATTATCTTGTGGAGAAGGTAAAACCTGCAGGTCGTGTGGCGGTGGCTGCGACGCCGGCTGCCCGGCGCGTGGCCCGGGAGAGGGACATACCACTTGAAGCTGTGGCAGGCTCCGGTCCGCGTGGACGCGTGCAGGCCGCCGATGTGGCTGCATTCCAGTCGCCTCATCAGCCCATCTTCGTTTCAGGCGATGCCCGTCCAGCGGATGTGGTTCCATTGATCGGTATCCGCCAGCGGATTGCCGAGCGCATGCAGTCCAGTTTCCAGGAATTGCCGCATATTGCATTGACCATTGAAGTGGATGTCACAGAGCTGGAGGCGGCGCGCAGACGATTGAACGAACTGGCCATGAAGCAGAGTCACGGCAAAGTCTCGATGACGGCCCTACTGGTGAAGATCACCGCTTGGGCTCTGAAACGCAACCCTTATGTTAATTCCTCACTGGTTGGTGATCAGATCCATCTCTGGCGAGATGTTAATATTGGTATTGCCACTGCGTTGGACGAAGGTCTGATAGTTCCTGTCATACGGCAGGCGAATGAGAAATCCATCCGCCAGATTGTGGATGCGCTCGATAATCTGACCTCCCGCGCCCGGGATGGCAAACTGACTCTGGCCGATGTACAGCAGGGAACTTTCACGATCTCCAATCTGGGCATGTTTGGCATCCGTCAGTTCCGCGCAATTATCAATCCGCCGGAAAGTGCCATTCTGGCAGTCGGTACGATGATCCGCAAACCGGTGGTGATCAACGAGAGGGATGAAGTGGCAGTCCGTCCGAGCATGACGCTTACATTGTCGGCCGACCATCGCGTGATCGATGGGGTGGTAGCCGCGCGTTTTCTCAACGATCTCATGCTGGCCATCGAAACGCCGGAAACATTGCTGTATTGACGGAGTTAAAATGCCTGAACTACGAATCACCATCACACACAAAGTTGGGCTGCATGCCCGTCCCGCTTCCCTTTTCGTCCAGACTGCCAACAAGTTCCCATGCAGTGTCAAGGTCAAGAACCTCACCGCAGATGGTCAATTCGTGGATGCAAAAAGCATCATCATGGTGTTAACCCTGGGCGTGATGAAGGATCATGAGATTCTCATCGAGGCCGATGGCGCCGACGCGGACTCGGCGATCACAGCACTGAAAACGCTGATCGAGGGGAATTTCGGCGAGGCCTGACCGGTTCAGAAAGGTGATGAAGCCCATGCCAGAAATGAAGCTCCTGGGTATTCCCGCCAGCGATGGGATCGCCATCGGACCCATCTTTTGTTACATCCCCGCGGATTTAACCATTCCTGTTTGTCCCCCGGGAACCGTGGAGGCAGAGATGGACCGCTTTGAAGCTGCCCGTGGGCAGGCCCGCACCGAATTGCAGGGTCTTTACGAGTCCGTTCATATACGGGCAGGCGCGGAAGAGGCCGCGATCTTCGAAGCGCATCAGGTCATGTTGGTAGATCCGACCCTCGAAGCAAAAGTTCGTGAAGGGGTGGAGCTTGGCTGGACGGCGGAGCAGGCGCTGGCTAAAGCCATCGAAGAATTGGCTGCCATGCTGGCCGGCATGGGCGATGAACTCTTTGCCGCACGCTCCCTGGATGTGAAGGATGTTGGCCGCCGTCTATTGCGGATCCTGCTTGGCCTGCCCGATACCGCACTGGACGCGGTGACAGAGCCTTCCATCATCGTCGCCGAAGATCTGACTCCCTCGGATACTGCACGATTGGATCCGCAGCTGACGCTTGGTTTCATCACGGAACAGGGCGGACTTACATCCCATAGCGCAATCCTGGCACGGACGCTTGGCCTGCCCGCGATCGTTGGCATGGGTGACGGATTGCTCGAAAAGGTATCGAGCGAAAGATCGACGGTCATGGATGGACGCACGGGCGAACTGATCGTTTCACCCAAAGACGAAACCATCGCACGCTACAAGGAGGTCAAACAGCAACGCGAATCACACCTGAAGATTCTCAGGGATGCAGCGGAGAAGGATGCGCACACGGCGAACGGGCGCCGCGTGGAAGTAGCCGCGAACATCGGTGAAGTGGAAACAGCCCGTACCGCAATGGAGAACGGCGCGGAGGGTGTTGGCTTGCTTCGCACTGAATTCCTCTATCTCGAAGATACTGTCCCCCCGAATGAAGAAAAGCAGTACGCAGCCTATCGCGCCATCCTCGAAGTCATGGGGCAGCGCCCGGTCATCTTCCGTACGCTGGATATCGGTGGCGACAAGCCGCCTACGTATCTGCCCTTCCCGCAGGAAATGAATCCCTTCCTGGGTTGGCGTGCCATTCGGATTTCACTGGCGGAACCCGAGCTTTTCCAAACTCAACTGCGGGCTATCCTGCGCGCCGCGCTTGGACACCGCGGCCTGATCATGTTCCCGATGATCAGCGACCTGGATGAATTGCGCCGCGCGCGGGAAGTTGTCGAGCGCGTCAAAGCGGACCTCACGCGGGATTCCATTCCCTTTGCAGCGGACGTGCCTGTGGGAATCATGGTCGAGACCCCCGCGGCGGCGGTTTTGGTAGATGTGCTCGCCGAAGCATCCGACTTCTTCAGCCTGGGCACCAATGACCTGACCCAATACACAATGGCGGTCGACCGCGGGAATTCCAAGGTGGCCGGTCTGTTCCAGCCCCTTCATCCATCGGTGCTGCGCTTAATTAAGCAGACCATCGACGCGGCTCACAGTTGCAGCAAGTGGGTGGGCATGTGCGGCGAACTGGCTGGCATGCCCAAGGCCATCCCAATCCTGTTGGGCTTGGGCCTGGATGAGTTCAGTATGAGCGCTCGGGCCATCCCTGAGGCGAAACACCTGATTGGTGCCCTGACCGATGCGCGCGCGCAGCAGATCGCGCGAGAAGTCATGTCCATGTCAACTGCCGCCGAGATCGAAAGATATATGATGGAAGTGCTGGCGAAGATCTAGCCATGTCGATTTTTCTTGACTCCGCGAAACTGGATGAAGCCCGGGCTGCTCAGGAACTGGGCTGGGTGAGGGCCGTCACCACCAACCCGGTCCTGCTGGCAAACAGCGGGCTGACCCCTGAAGAAACTTTGTCAGAACTGGCAGCGCTGGGATTTGAATATCTCTTCTATCAACTCACAGCGTTCACGATCCCAGACATGGAGAAGGAAGCCCATCTCGCGCGCGAGATCGTCGGCAAGTCGCTGGTGCTGAAAGTGTCCCCGGATGAAACGGGATTCCGATTCGCGACTCAGAACTCGACCCGTTTCCTTATCTGCCCAACCGCGATCTACAGCCCTGCGCAGGCATTGGTTGCGCGTGAATCAGGCGCGCGGTTCGTGGCACTCTATTTCAACCGGGCTACGCGCCTGCTTGGGGATGGGATCGCGCTGGTGCGAAATGTGGCGGCTGTCCTCGAAGGGAGCCAGGCCGAGATCGTCGCGGCCAGCCTGAAGTCCGGGGAAGAAGCGGTGCAGGCGTTTACTGCCGGAGCACAACACGTCACTGTCCCATTCGATGTTTTGCAGTCGCTGGTTGTTCATCAACTTTCGATCGAAACGATCGATCAGTTCCGAAAAGACGGGACGAGCCTTTCATTATAAAATAGTCTCATTATGAGGAGAAATCATGGAGGAAGTTCTGCAAAAGCTGTTCAACTCGATTTTGGAGGGGAATGCGGCAGCCACCAGGGAATATGTGCAGGCAGCTCTGGATATCAATCTAAAACCTGAGGTCATCCTGAACCATGGAATGATCGATGCCATGCGCAGAGTGGGGGCGCTGTTCGAGGAAGGAGAGTGTTACGTACCTGAGATGCTGGTCTCAGCCCGCGCCATGCAGGGGGGAATGGCGCTGCTCAAACCTCATCTCCAGCAAACGGATAAGAAATCCAACGGGAAGGTGGTGATCGGTACAGTCAAGGGTGACTTGCACGATATTGGCAAGAACCTGGTAGCCCTGATGCTGGAAGGGGAGGGGTACGAGATCATCGACCTGGGTGTTGATGTGCCTGCCGAGAAATTTGTCGAAGTGGCGAAGGAGGTAAAGCCGGATATCGTCGCCCTGTCGGCCCTGCTCACCACGACCATGCCTTCCATGAAAACCACGATCGATGCGCTGACTGCCGCCGGGCTGCGCAACAGTACGATGGTGATCATCGGCGGAGCCCCGGTGACTGAGTCGTATGCGCACCAGATCGAAGCTGACGGATTTGCAACGGACGCCAGCCGGGCTGTGGGCATGGTAAACGGCCTGCTGGCGAATAAGTCGTGATGGGCTGCAGGGGACCCGGTCCGCGATAAAGAGGCAAAAATCGATGATGGGTTTCCCTGCAGGCGTAACTTTTGGTTGTGAAAGGGTGTTTTAAAGGATATGGGCGGAAAGCTGGCTGAGTTTCTTGTGCCCGGGGCGGTCTGCCTGCATTTGGAGACAGGGGATGCCAGGGATGTCATCCGGGTGATCGGCGAGAAGTTGCTTCAGGCGGGATACGTCCACCCGACGTTTACGGATGCCGCCTTGGAACGTGAGAAGAACATCCCGACCGGCCTCCCCCTGGGCGGGAGATTCAATGCCGCCATCCCGCATACCGATATTGAACATGTGATCCGCCCGGGTGTGGGAATGGCGACCCTTACCAGACCGGTAGTCTTCATGAACATGGTTTCGCCACAGGAACCGGTCGAAGCACAGCTGGTTTTTGTGTTGGCGCTCGAACAACCCAAGTCTCAG
>VGNF01000147.1 GCA_016866195.1 Chloroflexota bacterium
ACAAGGGTCAGGCCGAGGCGATCAACAAGGGATTCACCCGTGCGTCGGGGGATGTAATCGCCTGGTTGAATTCGGACGATACCTACCTGCCCGGGGCTGTCCGATCGGCGGTGCAGGCTCTTGAGGGAGACAAGGATCTGGCCTTCGTGTATGGGAACATGTTTGCCATGGATGCGCATTCCCGCACGACCAACCACTTGAAATACCGGCAATACTCATTAGAGGACCTGTTGTGCTTTCAAATCATCGGCCAGCCGGCAGTATTCATGCGGCGTTCCGCCTTCGAAAAGGCCGGCGGGCTGAACCCGGCATTCCACTTCATGCTCGATCATCATCTGTGGATTCGCATGGCGCAGTTCGGCAGGATGTTGCATATATCTCGGACGTTGGCATCTGCCCGCTATCATCCCGCAGCCAAGAATCGCGCACAACCTGCCGAATTTGGACAGGAGGCTTTTCGAATCCTGGAGTGGGCTCAAGGGGAGACCTCGCTTGCGGGAGTTTTTGAAAGGGTTTCCCGCCGTGCGCGAGCCTCGGCCAATCGGGTGAATGCGCGCTACCGGCTGGATGCAGGCGAACCCGTGCATGCCCTGCGCTTCTGGCTAAATGCCCTGCTAATCCATCCTCCCACAGCTTTGGCTCGCATGAACATCCTGGCTTCCGCGCTCTTGAATCTGGCTGGATTTGGAACCATCCGCGAATATGTTCTGCGCCGGCGCCAGGCGAAATATCGCGGCGACGATTCGGCCCTCGTATAGCCATCGCAAGAGGATTCGGTCTTCCGCCCTCGCCTGATTTGTGTGCGCTTAACCGGGATTCATCCTCTCGCGATACAATAGGCGGGTTGTCCATAAAATGAAGGATGCGCTTTTTTCATCACATACCAAAGGATTCTTGCTGCTGGTCCTGTTCCTGATGGCGGGGTTGGGCATTCGGCTGTACGATCTGACCGATCCACCTCTGGATTTTCATTCAACCCGGCAGATGCTCTCGCTGCACAAGGCGCGCGGCATGTACTATCAGACTCGCACGGATGTACCCCCGGAGCAGCGGGCTTTCGCGATTCAGAAGTGGAAATTCGGAGCCTCGGTCGAACCGGCCTTCCTCGAACGCATGGTTGCCTTCACGTATCAGATCACAGGGGAAAAAACCTGGGTGGGTCGCGTGTACTCCTCCATCTTCTGGCTGGCCGGGGCATTCTTTCTTTTTCTGCTCGCCAGGAATTTCACCAAGTGGTCCGGCGCGCTCACGACATCGGCATTCTTTCTTTTCCTTCCCTATGCCGTGTCCGCCAGTCGCAGTTTTCAACCCGATCCGCTCATGATTATGCTGGTAATCCTCTTCTGGTGGGCGGTCTACCGTTGGGCGAAGAACCCGGAATCCTATCGGTGGGCGGTGGTCGCCGGCCTGCTCGGCGGTTTTGCGATATTCATCAAGCTTTCCGCAGCTTTCTTTGTCCTCGCCGGAGGTCTGGGTGCGGCGCTGGGGAGTGCGTCCCTTCGGGAATTGCTGCGCAAACCTCAGCTCTATGTGATGAGCGTCCTGGGGGCGCTGCCCGGGGCTGTTTACATTGTATATGGGATCTACATTGCTGGTTTCCTCGCCCAGCAATTCGGCGGGAGATTTATTCCATCCCTGTACCTGAGCCCGGCCTATTACCTGGGGTGGATCGGGATGATCAACCTCGTCATGGGGGGCATGCCGATCGTGCTTGGCTGGCTGGGTCTGTATTTCGTTCGGGAGCGATCTGATTTCCGCTTCCTCGCTGGACTGTGGGCCGGTTATGCCCTGTACGGGCTGTATTTCACCTACCATATCTCCACCCATGATTACTATCATCTGATCTTGATCCCCATCGTGGGGCTTTCCATCGGTCCGGCGGTGGATGGTTTTCTGGCCGCCCTCGCGAAATCTCCTCGTTATGACCGCTGGAAGATGCTGCCGCTTCTGATTGGGTTGTCCGGTTTGTTCCTCGTGATTTTGGATACACGTGCGAACCTTAAGGCAGGCGATTATCGCGCCGAGCCGGCGCGCTGGGTGGAAATCAGTGAACGGGTAGATGCGGAGGCGCGCCTGATCGCTCTCACCCAGGATTACGGCATGCGCCTGGCATATTGGGGCTGGCGGCCGACCGCCGTCTGGCCACGATCCGGGGATATCTATTATCACGAAAATCGCGGCGCCGAGTTTGAATTTGCACAGCTGTTCGAGGAGCTGGCTCGCAAACGGGACTACTTCCTGATCACCGACTTCGAGGAATTGGAAAGGCAACCCTTCCTAAAGACTTATTTGAACGATACCTACAATTTGGCAACCTCAGGCGATGGATACTTCATCTATGATCTGCGAAACCCGCTTAAGTAGGTGGCATTGATCGCCTTGCCGTCAAGGGATGTTGCGCAGGAATGGTTGGGAGTGTTGTTAGAGAATGAATTTTCGCGGATGGATTAAAGGCAAGTCACAGATTGAATTGATCTTTCAGGCTGGTTTGATCCTGGGAATCCTCGGATTCCTGGTTTATGTGGTCGCGCTTGCGTGGCTGGGCTGGTATACGCGGTACATGGCGGATGATTTCTGCAATGCCGTGATGTTCGCCAGGGATCCGATCGGAGGCTTGGTCCTGCGGTACATGGAGGGATGGGGAGGCAATCGGTATTCCAACATCTGGCTGGTGGGATTGTCCGAATTGCTTTTTTCGAAGCATGTGAATACCCTGCCGGTCATCCATCTATTTGCATGGCTGGCCGGGTTGGTGTGGTTGTGGATCGAGATCCGGCGGCGGGTTGGCGCACCCTGGCCGGCCTTCATGACCGCATTTCTGGGATTATCCATCGCCTTCTTTTCTCTCTTGCAGGTCACCAACCTGTATCAGACCGTCTTCTGGCGATCCTCGATGACCACGCATTTTGCACCGATCGTCTACGGCACATTGCTGGCTGCATATCTGCTTCGGTTGCTTAATGAAAACAGGCGCCCGCTTCGAATCCGTTCCAAATTCGCCGCGACCCTTTCCGCCTTCCTGGTGGGCGGTTTTTCGGAACCGGCGGATGCCCTGCAGATCACCCTGCTGCTCCTTTTCATCCTCGGAACATATGCCTGGGTGAATAAACCGGCGCGTAATAAGATCTTGTCCCTGCTTGGATGGGCCTTCGTCGGCGCGCTTCTTTCCCTGTTGGTCATGTTCCTTTCCCCGTCCAATTTCCGACGCCTGGGTGATCCTCCCGGCCTGGTTCAATTCATCCGGGATACCATCCAGTATGCATTTATTTTCATTTCTTCTACGTTTGCCGTTCTCCCGCTCCCGTCACTCCTCTCCGTGATGCTCCCTGCCTTGCTGTTCTGGATCCACGGACGAACGACCGCGGTCAGGCATGGGCGCGAGCGGAGGCGCTCGATGTGGATGATGATGGCAGTCGCACCTCTGATCATGTATGTGCTCGTGATGGCGAGCTTTTCCCCGAGCGTCTACGGGCAGGGATATCCTGTGGAACGCGTCCGCTTCTATGCCCGCCTGATCATGACCGTCTGGCTGATGCTGGAGGGTGCCCTGCTCGGCTGGTCGTTGGCCGACCTTCCAGGCGGCCGGTTGAATCGCCTGGTGGTGTTTGGTGGAAGCATCCTGTTCACGGCCATCTCGGCTTTTTATCCATTTCGAGCGGCGATTCAGGCAGCTCTGAAGATTCCCGAGTACAGCGAACGCGCCGCTTTGTGGGACGCGCGCGATGATTACGTGCGCAGGCTGGCTGAGTCGGGGGAAAGCGACCTGGTCGTGCCCGGGTTTTCCGGCGTGTATGGGGTTAAAGAGTGGGACGATTACGAGACTCATTGGGTCAACCTGTGCGCGGCGGAGTATTACGGGGTGAATTCGATCCGCACGGTTTCGGTGCCGGATGAATACCTGTGGGAATTCTTCAGTGGGCAGTGATACTCCCATCCTCGTTACCGGCGCGCATCGCAGCGGAACCACCTGGGTCGGAAGAATGCTGGCAGCTGAACGCGGCACGGCGTACATCAGCGAGCCGCTCAACGTGTGGCACCGCAAAGGCGTGTATCGCTCGCCGGTCGACCATTGGTATACATATATTACGGAGGAAAACGAAGCCCGTTACCTGCCGGGCTTCGACGATTTGCTCCGTTTTCGTTATCACCTCTGGCGGGAGATTCCCTCGCTCCGATCCGGCAGGGATTTTCTGCGCATGGTCCGCGACTATGTGAATTTTGTGAATGGACGCCTGAGAAGGCTGAGGCCTTTGATCAAGGATCCATTCGCAGTGTTCTCGGCCGGCTGGTTCGCGCGGAGGTTGAATTGCCGGGTTGTGATCACGGTCCGTCACCCCGCGGGATTTGCCAGCAGCCTGAAGCGTCTAGGTTGGCCGTTCGATTTCAAGGATCTGCTGGACCAGCCTTTGTTGATGCGCGATCATCTCGAGCCGGATCGCGCCCAAATGGAATCCATCCAGAGTGAGGATCTGATCGGTCAGGCGTCTTTGCTGTGGCGAATGATTTACCGTGTAGTCCACACATTTCAAACCCTGGAACCAGCCCCCCTTATCGTCCGACATGAAGACCTCTCGCGCGATCCGCTTGCCGAATACCGAAAACTGTACGAGTCAATCGGACTGATTTTCGACAAACATGTGGGCGAGATCATCCTCAATTCGAGCAGTTCTGAAAACCCGGGCGAATTGTCAAAAAGAAAGGTGCATTCGGTCAAATTGGACAGCCGTGCTGGACTTGACAATTGGAAAAGGCGTCTGGATCTGGAGGAAATCAGGCGTATCCGCAAGGTGACCGAGGAAGTATCCGGCCTGTACTATTCGAACGAAGATTGGAGTTAATCGTGAAAACTGTGCCTCTGCCGCTGGTTTCCATTATCACTCCATCGTTCAATCAATCCGGTTTTCTCAAGTCGACCATTGAATCGGTGCTGGCGCAGGATTATCCGCGCCTCGAATACATTGTCGTGGACGGCGGGTCCACCGATGGGAGCGTGGAGGTGATCAAGGCGTATGCGCACAGGCTGGCATGGGGGGTAAGTGAAAGGGATCAGGGGCAGACGGATGCGATCAACAAGGGGTTTGCGCGGGCGAAGGGTGAGATCCTGGCATGGATCAATTCGGATGACACCTACAATCCCGGCGCGGTGGGTTGCGCCGTGAAATGCCTGATGGAGAACCCGCAGGCCGCGCTGGTGTACAGCGACTGCGATTACATCGATGAACAAGGCCGGGTGATCGGGAGGTTTCCCGCCGCGCAAACGGATTACGCGCGTCTGCGCCGCGGGTACGTTCATATTCCTCAACAAACGATGTTCTTCCGGTCCCGCTATTGGCGTGAAGTCGGACCGCTCGATCCCACATTTTACTTCGCCATGGATTACGATTTGTGGACTCGCCTCGCGGCGCGCGCACCGCTTAAATACATCGCCGGCCAGACCTGGGCAAACTTCCGTCTGCATGCTTCGGGTAAGACCACGACGGAGGACGACCGCTGCTGGCCGGAGATGCTGCGCGTGCATTATCGCGATGGAGGTGGTTTCTTTTCGCCAATTGTGGCAAAATATCACCTTCGCAAAATCATCGGTCCGCTCTGGAAGCGGCGCATCAAATCCGGTTGGAAATCATGAACGATCTGTTTACAGCCCCATCCCTGGATGACCTGGTTCGATTGCTGCGGGCCTGGCGTTTCTGGGTGCTGGGTGGGCTGCTGGGCGCCCTGCTGGGAGCGGCGCTGCATGCCATTCTGCCTCCCCGCCATCTTGCCCGGGCCACGGTCAATGTGGATTTCAACCTGGAACAAGCCTGGCCGCAGGAGACCGATCGCCAGCATTTCTATTATCTCGAACGCGAATCGCGCAAGCTGGAGGAGATCGCCTGGTCCGATCGGATCATGGACCAATTGTCGCTTGATTACAAAATCCCTCCGGCGGAATTGCGCGGGGAGATCCTGCAGCTCAGCCAGCCGGCCGAGGCGGGCTGGCATTTCTACGCGGAGCATCAAGACCCCCAGGTTGCCGCTGCGTTGGCGTCTGCATGGGCGGAGGCTTTCACTGTTCGCGTCCAAGAGCAAATCGAGTCCGGTGGGGTGAACGAGTTTGTCAAGGTGGAGACCACACAATCTGCGAACCTGCCGATCGAACGCCGCATCGCGTTGAGCAGTTACCTGCTTGCCGGCTCGATGGGATTGCTGACACTGGCTGCTTTTTTCGTTTTGTTTCTGGATCCAAAAAGGTTCCGATGAAGGACCTGTTCACCCGGCCGGAAAAAATTTTGCGCTTGATGTGGGGGGCAGCCCTGTTTGCATTACCGGTGACCAGTTTTCGCTGGTTCCCTCTCCTCAGTGATGGTACGCTGGTTCGTCCGCTTGCCATGTACCCATTGATGATCCTGTTGCCGGTTTTGCTCCTGTTAGGATGGCGAAGAAAAATCAAGCTGGGCTGGCCGGGCGCCTTTGTTGCGCTTGGGGCGTTCGTCCTGTTCGCCTTCGCTGCGACCGGTTTCGGGCTTCTGATCGATCCGTTGCCGCTGCGAGGCCAGATCTATTCCGGCCGGGCGGTCCGGGCACTTGGGACCCTGATCATTGGCCTGGCCTTCTACCTGTGCGCGGTGTGGATGAATAAAAATACGGAGGATCTGCGTTTCTCCATGCGCTGGATCCTCGCCGGCCTGTGCCTGGACCTTGCCTGGAGTGGATTGCAGGCGGTCACGTTCTATACCGGTTTGCTCGAAAAGGAGACTGTCACCCACTGGCAGCTTGCCTTTTCGATGCGCGAGCTGGTGCGTTCGAATCGAATTTCCGGCCTTGCCTACGAACCCGCCTGGCTGGCCGGTCAAATGGCGACGATATTTCTCCCTTTCCTGTTTGCCTCCGTGTTGACAGGATTTCGCCTGACACGATTCAAGTGGGTCGAACCTGTGCTTCTGGGAACCTCCCTTCTCGTTCTGTTGGCAACCTATTCGCGCGGAGGATTGCTGACGGCGGTCGGGGCGATGGGGCTGACGATCCATTTCCTCGGCCGCGGTTCGGTCCGCGCAGCCTGGGGATGGTTTCTCACGGGATTTCGCGGCCGACCTCCCTCCAGGCTGCTGCGCACGGGCATCCTGCTGGGGTTGGCTGGCATTCTCGCCGGGTCATTCCTCTTTCTCGGGCAAAGGGATTACTTTCGCCGGCTGTGGGAAATTGATGCGGAGAGCTTGAGCGAGTACATCATCGATATCAACGCCGGCGCGCGCGGTGCCTATACGGCCGGGGCACTGGCTGCGTATGAACAATATCCATGGGCGGGAGTGGGACTGGGAGCGAGCGGCTTCTTCATTTACCAGAATTTGCCGGATTGGGCTCTGACGACCGTGCCGGAAATCGCCCGTCAACTGAGTCCGGAAAGCCGGCTGTATCCGAATCCGAAGAACTTGTACGTCCGCCTGTTGGCGGAGACCGGCGTGATCGGTTTCATTCTGTTCCTGGCCTTTCAATTGCATGTTCTTGGAGATGTGCTTGCGTTGTGGAAGCGCGGGCTTCCCTGGATGCGGTTTGCCGCCACGGCAGGCATGGTTGCCTGGTGGGGGATCACCTTTTATAATTTCACGCAGGATTCACTGACGACTCCGAATCTCTGGCTCTTGCCAGGGATTATGGCGGGGCTGTCTGCAGGATCAGCACTTGAGGAACGAAGAACATGATCGTACTTTCCGTGGGGATGCCGCGCGCCGGATCGGCCTGGCATTATAGCCTCATCCATGACCTGATGAAGACCAGCGGCAGCGTGGATGCGCGCCGGATCCGCGAGCAGTATCACCTGCAGAAAATCCTGACCGAGGTCAACTGCAACATCGGCGTGCTTTCCGCCAGGCGGTTGGCAATGGTAATGGTGCCCGCCTTGATGGGCAATACCTTCGTGATCAAGGCGCATGCCTCGCCGTCGACAGCCTCACGGATTTTATCCTCGCTCGGTTGGCTGCGCATTACCTACATCTACCGCGACCCTCGCGACGCCATGCTCTCCGCCCACGAATTCGGCCGGCGCGCCCTGGAGAAGGGCAGGCCGAATGCCTTTTCCCATCTGTCCGATTTTCAAACCTGCATCGAGTTCATGATGGAATACACCCGCATCTGGGAGAAGTGGATGAGAGAAAAACGCGTGCTGATGGCACGTTACGAGGACCTTCTGACGAGGTATGACCTGGAGACCGGCCGTCTGGTGGGATTCCTTCCATTGGATGGGAATCGGCCGCAGATCCAGGAAGTGATCGAGAAATATCGTCCGGGGGCCGGAGAGGAACGGCAGGGTTTGCATTTTTATAAGGGCAGGATCGGACGATTTCGCGAATCCTACAGTGAGGACCAGAAGAAGGTGCTGCAGGATAAGCTGGCTGCAATCCTTCCGCGCATGGGGTACGAACCCTGATCCTCTTGCTCAATATGTAATTCAGCTGTAACGTCCTTTGCGCTTGTCGCCACCCCTGTTTTTCGATATGATTAGCCTGTATGTTGCGTAAATTTGATGCGCCATATATGGCGGACTGGTTCGCCATCTCGCTGAGATGGATCATGGTGGTCGGCCTGGTCATCTCGCTCAGCCTCGGCGGCAAACTGGAGGTTTCGAGCTCATGGCCGCTTGGCCTGATCATCCTTTGGAACCTGGCCATGACCGCGCTGGCGGGTTTGAACGTGCGCATGACCTTTCACCGCCACATCAACCTGCTCATGGATTTGGTCCTGGCGGGTTCTTTTTACCTGGCACAGGGAGGCATCCAGGGACCCGCTTTCTGGGCGGGTTTGCTCCCGATCCTGACCGGATCGATATTCTTTGAAATATTGGGTGCCTTCGTGGCCGCCATCTTGTTCGGCGGATTTGTTCTGTTCATCGCCTTTCGCGATCAGGATCAGGTGTCCTTTGCGATCAC
>VGNF01000148.1 GCA_016866195.1 Chloroflexota bacterium
GGGGCGGAAGGTCCGAACGTCTCCATGGTGGCCTTTATTCCAAAAGAGGATTTTTCCGCTTTTTTCATACTTGTCAGTCGCCTGGCCCAGCACACGGTTGACATGCGCAAAGATAAACATGTAAGCCTGTTGATTGCAGAGACGGATGACGCGCGGTCCGATCCTCAGACTCTGGCTCGGGTCTCCATCCGAGGATCTGCAGAGGCGATGATTGTTGGGGAGCCGGGATATAACCCGATCAAGAAAATGTATCTCGATCGATTTCCGGCATCGGCTCCGCTTTTTGAACTGACGGATTTCAGCCTGTGGAGGATTCGGGCGAGAGGTGGAAGATTCGTGGCAGGATTTGCAAAGGCATACAACATCACACCCGAAACCCTGCAAAGCGCATCCCAGCGGTGAATGAGCAGGTTGAAGCGGGCTGAAAACGAGCAGTGGGACACCGCATGATCCAGGAATCCTTGAGCCTGCTGGCTGTATTTGCCCATCCGGACGATGAATCGATGGGCATGGGTGGAGTCCTGGCGAAGCTTTCCGCCAAGGGCGTGCAGACGCATCTGATCTGTGCCACAAGAGGCGAACGGGGATGGTTTGGAGCGGAAGATCAAAATCCCGGATTGAGGGGACTGGGTCTTATTCGTACCTCCGAGCTTGAAAGTGCAGCAAAACTGCTGGGTCTGTGTTCCATTCATTTCCTGGACTATCTCGACGGTGAGATCGACCAGGCAGAGCCCGTGCAGGCTATCGGCAAAATTGCCGCGCACATTCGCAGGATTCGACCGCAGGTGGTCGTAACCTTTCCCCCGGATGGAAATTACGGGCACCCGGATCATATTGCGATCGGGCAGTTCGCAGCGGCTTCCGTTGTATCAGCCGCGGATGCAGCCTTTGTGGATGGGGAGGATCGATCCCCGCATCGAGTTTCCAAGTTCTATTTCATGGTGGATTCTGAAAGTTTTGTCAATCGGCTTGCACCGTTATTGGGCGAAATCACATTTCCCATGGAGGATCATGTGCGCGGCGAAGTTCCATGGCAGGAATGGATGGTCACGACGCGAATTGAGATGCGGGATTATTGCCAAACCGCGTGGCGGGCGATTCTCTGTCACAAGAGCCAGCTGGCATCCCTTGGTCCGCTCGCCGATTTGGAGGAGCCGGCTGCCATCGAAATCCTTGCCATGCAGGGCACCTTCTACCGCGTATTCAGCATGGTTAATGGGGGGCGGGATATCGAGGATGATCTTTTTGAGGGGATTAAGTAATTCTGCATTACGATCTGCAGAATGGAACGCGTCATTTCAAGTTCTTTTTCATCGAATACTTCAAGGCAATCTTGTATACATCGCCCAGTTTCTGGCTTAATGCCTTCGACTCGGCGGTTCGATCGCCCTGGGCATCGATCTGCGCAACCAGGCCGCTGATTGCCTCCATGAATTGCGGATTGACCAGAGCCTCGTTTTCCTGCAACATTTTTTCCACTGAAGCCGAATCCGGCACCTGAAGCAGCTTCTCGATGAAAGCCACCTCCGGCGGGGGAGTGCTGGCAGCCTGAAGCACCTGGATCATCTTCTGAAGTTTGCCCATGCGGGTGTAGTCATTCTTATCCGATGCCTGCCGCATCAGCAAGTTTGCCACGTCCACGGCTTCCTGAGTAAACCCGTCCAGGCTGTCCTGTGTTGCCTTTTCGATATCGTCCTTGGCCAGGATCGATTCAACGAACTCGGTAGCCTGTTTTACGCGTGTCTCCAGCTGCTTGTCAATCTCGTTTACATATTCGAGCAATTTTCCTCTAACGGATTCAAGCCGCTTTTTTTCGTCGCCTGAGGATTTGTCGATTTTTTCGGACAAGGTTTGGAAGAACAGGTAATCCATCCCGCTCCGGGCAAGCGAGGCAAAAGCGCGCAGGCGGGCATCCGTCTTCGATTCAAGCACGAGATCGAGTAATTTTTCGCGCGTCAGGTTTTTACCCGCCTCCTGCAGGGATTTGGAAGCGGCTTCCAGTTCTCCAACTGATTCCTGAAGTCTGCGGCCGATCTCGGTTTCCTCAAGCAGTTGCTTTTGTATATCCAGCAGAGCGCGCGCTGCGGATTCCTGTCCGCCGGCCATCGCGTTCTGGGCGATGCGGCTGAACAGGGCGAAGAATTGTTCATCGATGACCTTGGCATTCTGCTTGATCATCTCCGACCGCACATCCTTGGAGGTGACCTGCAGCAGCCGTTCAATCAATTGCACCCGTTCCTGCTGCCCTTTGATCATTTCGGGGGAAATCCCATCCTTGCCGAGGATGGCCTCGAGCATGGATTCAAAAGTCAGGTTTGCGCGGGGATTGAGCAGATACCCCTTGCGTTTCTCTGGAGGCAGACGGTCGGTGACCTGCTTGATCAATGGCCCGATCATCCTCTCCTGCTCGTTGATCGGCAGACCCAGTTCGGAGGGGAAGAAGGTGAGCAGCAGCTCCTTTTCATTATCGTGGTACACGATGGGAGTGGCCAGACGTCCCTCGAATCCACAGAATTGACAGCGTGCGAAATTCGAAACCCCGCTCAACAGGCGTTGTTTGGACGTGGGATCGTGCGTCACGTCGAAAAGCTGTTCCACGTTGGCGGGGATCATTTGTTTGCAGCGTGGGCATGCGATTTGCGTTTGAGGCATGAAGTGTTTCCGATTTTCGAGTTGGGATGTTTTGAATTGCGATTTCTTGATTCTGCCTATTCGGTATTGTGTTCGTTTCCGGCGCTAGATTGTACCATCCATGGGTTTGGGAAATGCTGCCCTCTGCCTTTGGGAAATCCGCAGACGGTCTGCCTCATCTGGGAAGGGAAAAACAAATTCTCGCGCCTGAATTGGTTTTCGATCGATTTGCAGCGCCGGCCGGTGCATCTGCCCAGATGCGGCCGCCATGCGCTTCGATGATCGCCTTCGCCAGATACAAGCCCAGTCCGGCGCCCTTGGTCTGCTTGACCGCATTGGTCGAACGATAGAAGCGATCGAAGATGTGGGGCAGGTCCTTGGCGTCTATGCCGGGGCCTTTGTCGCTGACGCAGACGATCACCTGGTCCGGGCGCATCGAACCGCTGATGAGGATCTCTCCCTCGGCTGCATACTTCAATGCATTGGAAAGGAGATTCGAGAGAACCTGCTCGATGCGGTTCTCGTCAGCCAGTATGACCGGGAAGTTCTCCGGGAAATCGGCGATCAGTCGGTGTTTTGGTGATTGCGTTGTGAAACGTTCGATCACTCGGGACGCCAGTGCCGGCAGCGAGACATCCGCCTGATTCAAACTCAAGCCGCCGGCCTGCAGGCGTGATGCGTCCAGCAGGTCGTCGATCATCCTGGAAAGACGGTCGGCCTCCTCTTCGATCACCGTCAGCGAGTCTTTGATTGTGGAACGATCCCAGCGCGCGTCGTCCCGTCTGAGCGTGGAGGCGTATCCCTTGATCAACGCCACGGGGGTACGCAGTTCGTGGCTTACGATGGAAATGAATGTCGACTTGATCTCATCCGCCGTGCGAAAGTGGGTAATATCGCGCACGCTGACAAGGACATTTCTCAACCGCCCTTCATCGGATAGCAGCGGGGCGTAGGTGATCCCGACCGGCAGCGGAGGGGGAAGCGGGCGCTCGATGTCTCCTTCCACATATAAGGTGGCAGTGGGAGTCAACGGCCATCCGTTGGCAACCGATTCCTCAAGTGTGCTGCCCTGTGGATCTCCCTGCCATTGGATGATCTCGTCGTGGGCATGTTCGACGATCTGATCGCGAGGTTCGCCGAACATTTTGACGAATGCTTCATTGCATCGTTCGATCGTTAAAGCAGAATTGAGAATCAGAATTCCATCCGCCGCGGAATCAAGCAGGGCATCCAGACGCTGCTTCTCATAGGAGATCTGCCCGTACAACTGCGCATTGAAAACCGCGATGGCCGCCTGATCGGCGAACGACTGCAGCAGGACCTGGTCATTTCGAGTGAAGACATCGGCGTAGTTGCGGAAGATGAAGATCACGCCGATCACCTGCCCGTGCACGGCCAGGGGCAGGGCGGTCCCGTTGAGCAAGCCCATGCTGGCGGTATAGGTTAATTCCTTCAGCATGCGGTTCAATTCGCGCACGTCAAGGACGCGAACTTTTTCCTCAGCCAGGAGCGGGGTGAGATAGCTGAGGAAGGCCGGTGCGATCCCCTGCGCTGCCGCCACGCGCCAACCGTCGGATTGTTTGAGCGCAATCAGGCCGGCCTGACCGGCGAGCATCTCGATCGCCACCCGCAGGATGCGCGCCATGAGCTTCTCGAGGTCGAGTTCCTCGGTCAGCATGCGGGAGATTTCGAGCAGGTAATCCCTTTGGCGTACGCGGAAATCGGGGAGCATGGGTAAATTCTAACACCGGGGTTCAGGAGGGGATGTAAGAATTGTATAAGCGGTTTAATTGATAGATCGTTCGAGAGTCATTACTTAATAATTGTTGACAACCATTGGGGTCGGTGTAAAATTTGACGAAAAGAGTGCGAACATAGGATTTACGGATGCGACGACTTAACGCCTGACCTGGTCGCTGATTTCCCTACTCTTATTGGTTTGTAGGAAAGAGGCGTTGACGAGCAAAGAGCGAACCCGGCCGTGTAACCCAGTTGCCTTCGCAGTCTGCTGACTATCGCTACACCGCACAAAGTGAATTGTGGATTGAAATCCCGCGGCTGGAGGTAAGGCTGGATATTGTTGGAATCCCGATCGCCGAAACCAAAGACTGGGATCTCACCTGGCTTGGTGATCAAGCCGGCTGGCTGGAAGGGACCGCCTTCCCAACCCAGGCTGGGAATTCCGCCCTTACGGCCCATACCTACCTGCCCAGCGGGGATGAAGGTCCATTTGTGAACCTGGGAAGCTTGCGCTATGGAGATTCGATCATCGTGCATTATGCCGGGCAAAGGTACATTTACGAAGTCCGGGAAAACCGCGTCGTTCGTCCCGATTCAATCGGTTATGCCCTGCGCCACCAGGATTATCCATGGCTGACGTTGATCACCTGCCGAACCTATAGCGAAGCCACAGAGGATTACGTCTATCGAGTTGTAATCCAGGCAATCCAGGTGAGGGTGGAATAGGTCTTTGCCCGAAAAAGAAAAAAGAGGGCGCGGCGTTTGTTGCTCGCGCCCTCTTTTGAGTCATTGGTTTCCGTCAGGGTTTCTCGGCCAGGGTGATTGCCTCTTCAAGGATTCTCAATCCATCATCCACTTCGGATTTCGAGATTGACAATGGCGGGGCAATTCGTATCACGCTCCTGCCGCAGGAGAGCAGCAGCAGGCCGCGCTCAAACGCCAGGTTCGCAATTCGATCGGTCAACTCCTTGGCGGGTTCCTTCGTCTCCCGATCGATCACAAATTCCACGCCGATCATCAATCCCTTACCGCGCACATCCCCGATGGAAGGGTGCCTGGCCTGGATCTCCTCCAGGGCGTCCAAGGTATACTCGCCAACCGTCTCCGCGTTTTTCAAATACTCCTTTTCGATCAGGTCGATGGTCGCCAGGGATGCGGCGCACGAGATCGGATTTCCACCGTAGGTATTACCGTGGGTTCCGACTTCCCAATCCATAACGGATTTTCGGGCGATGCAGGCGCCCAGCGGCATGCCGGAGGCGATCCCCTTGGCGGCGGTGATCATATCCGGCTCCACGCCGAAGTGTTCGATCGCCCACCATTTTCCGGTGCGGCCCATGCCGGATTGCACTTCGTCCAAAATCATCAGGATATCGTGTTTGTCGCACAACCTCCGCAAGGCCGGGTAGAAGCCATCCGGAGGAACGATATAACCACCCTCTCCTTGAATGGTTTCCACGAGGATCCCGGCCACATCATCCGGCGGCAGGATCTGGGTGAGGATCTCCTCCTCGATGTAACGCACGACGGCCTCGCCGTAATCTTCCCCCGGACGCCGGTCCATGACCGGACGGTACGGATTGGGGAATGGCGCGTGCGTGACACCGTTCATCAGGGGATAAAAACCTCCGTGGTATTTTGCCTTGCTTGCGGTAAAAGTCACCGCCCCCATGGTGCGGCCGTGAAAGGCACCGGTGAATCCGATGAAATTTGTCCGCCCGGTGTGATAGCGCGCCAGTTTGATCGCGGTCTCAACAGACTCCGTCCCTGAGTTCGTCATGAAGGAAAGTGCGTCTTCTTTGAATGGCGCGATTTCGTTGAACTTTTCTCCCAGTCGCACCCAATTCTCATGGTAGAAATCGGAGGAGATATGAATGAATTTTTCCGCTTGTTCCTGAATGGCTTTCACCACCTTCGGGTGTGAGTGCCCGGTGGATACCACTGCTATGCCTCCCATAAAATCCAGATAGCGGTTGCCATCCACATCCCAAACTTCGGTGCCTTTTCCATGGTCCATGACGAAGGGATAGCTGCGTGGATAGGAGGGTGAAATTACGGCGTGATCCCTTTCGATCATCGACCTGGCTTTGGGCCCGGGCTTGTTGAATTGCGTCATACCTTCTCCTTCGATTATGCGATAGTTCGGTTTTCAAGTTTCATTTCCGCAAGCGCGCGCGCACCGAGCAGGCCTGCATCGTCGCCGAGCGCAGCGGTGGTAATGACAAGGTCTTCCAGATAGCGTGGATGAAACACGCGTTCCTTCAGGCTGGCGTGGAAGGAATCGAACAGCAACGGTCCCACCAGTGAGACACCGCCGCCGAAGATCACGATCGAGGGATCGAAGGCATGAAGAAAGGAGGCAACTCCGATGCCAAGATAGGTTCCGGCGCGATGATAGGCGCGGATTGCCAGCGCATCCCCCTCCGCTGCCGCTTTGGCAATATCCCTTGCAGACAGTTCCTTCCTCCCGGTCATTTTCGTTTTCGCACCGGATTGGATTTCCTCCAGCACGAATTTCGCAATGGCCGGCCCCGAAGCAAATGACTCCAAATGGCCTTTGAAGCCACACGAACATGGCGGCCCATCCGGATCGATAATACTGTGGCCCAGTTCTGCCGCAAGACCGTGGTAACCCTGAAGCAGCTTGTCCCCGATGATCACTCCTCCGCCAATTCCCGTGCTTACCGTGATAAACAGGACATCGTGATGGCCTCTCCCTGCTCCATAACGGTATTCCGCCAGACATGCCAGGTTTGCATCATTATCCAGATAGGCATGTACTCCGAAGTGATCGGATATCTCCCTGATCAGAGGGAGATCATGCCACTCGGGGTTATTCGGAGGAGCAAGCAATACTCCGGTGTGCGGATCCAGCGGTCCGGGCGATCCGAGACCGATGGCTTTGACTTTCGCGTTCTCAGGCCACACATCCCGGATTACTTGGAATAACCGATCGAGCCCGCCGGGTTCGAAAGCACGCGTGGGAATTCTTTTGTGCTTGATTGGATCGATCCCCTCGTCGGCATAAGAAGCGGCTCGCATTTGCGTGCCGCCTATGTCCACCGCGATGATCCTTTCCATGACGTAGATTATACCGTAACGGTTCCGGAAGGATTCTTCGCCTATCGAATAAAAGTTCCGATTAGTTTTAATCTGAATCCAATGTTGCAGCGATAATTCCTGCGCCACAATTGACTCAAACTTTCATCCCTGCTATGATCGTTCGCATGCAGAATCGATCGGGAACATTTTTGAGGGAATTCGGACGGTGGTTCCGCCCGGGTTTGGGCGTTAAGCGCTGGTTCCTGTTCGTCCTGACCGGGATTACTTTGCTTGGGCTTGGTTTTGCCGTGATACTAATCGAATTGTATCGAACGGATTCCTCAAACCCAATTCTGCTGACCCTGCTGGCGTATGCTTCGTTGAGATTCCTGCCACGACTGGTGCGGGCGGTGATTTTTACCGGTTTGGGGATTGGTTTGGTGTTATATGGAATCATCCGGCTCAATCGTTCCCTGCTGGCACCCTTCTTGCGGCCTGGAAGCGATGTGGTGGACCAGATCCAGGTTTTTCGGCGTCGGGAAAGGGGTCCCCGCGTTGTTGCGATCGGTGGGGGGAATGGATTATCCACATTCTTGCGCGGAATCAAGTCGCATACCTCGAACCTGACTGCGGTGGTCACCGTGGCCGATGATGGTGGATCCTCCGGCCGGCTGAGGGAATCGCTCGGTATCCTTCCGCCGGGTGATATACGCAACTGCCTGGCGGCCCTTTCCAACGATGAAGATTTGTTGACCCTGCTCTTTCAATATCGCTTCAGTGGTGCCCACGAGCTGGATGGCCATTCCTTTGGAAACCTGTTCATTACCGCCCTGGCGGATATCACCGGCAGTTTTGAATCAGCCGTGGTCGAATCCGGGAGAGTGTTGTCCGTGAATGGACGCGTGCTGCCCTCCACCCTGCACGATGTGAAGCTGGTAGCCGACATGGAGGTGCCGCATTCAATCAATCAAGTGCGCATCGAAGGCGAGAGTCGTATTCCGGAGATGACCGGGCGCGTGAGAAGAATTTGGCTGGAACCGGATAATGCGCCGGCATTTCCGCCGGTGATTCAGGAAATTCTCAATGCCGATCTCATCGTTGTGGGACCCGGCAGTTTGTATACGAGCTTGTTGCCCAACCTGCTCGTCCGGGATTTGCATTCCGCCATGCACGTTTCCCGCGCAGCGAAGATCTTCGTCTGCAATATCGCCACCCAATCCGGTGAAACGGATTCGTTTTCCTGCTTCGATCATGTACGCGCACTGGAGGGTCATGTGGGGGAGGACCTGTTTGATGTGATCGTATGCAATGACAATTATTCCGGTCAAATAGGTCCGACATCCCAATGGGTGCGGGTGGATGAACGAAGTCTCGCTGATCCTCGTACTTATCCAGCAGATTTGGTGGATCCCGGTCATCCCTGGCGACATGACGCCGCCAAACTGGCCCAGGTGATCATGGACATCTATATGGAACGAACGGGGCCATTA
>VGNF01000149.1 GCA_016866195.1 Chloroflexota bacterium
GGGGAGTACACCCTTCTGGATTTCCTCGATCACCTTACGGTCGACATCCTCAAAAGCATGACCGAGGATGATCGGACCGAAAGCCATGCGATAATCGATGTATTCCTTACCGTCTACATCCCAGAGATGAGCACCCTTCGCACGTTGGACATAGGGTGTGATTCCCTCCCCCCAGTAGCGAAAATTCGAATTGACGCCCAAGGGCAAGACCTTGTAGGCGCGTTCTTGTAGTGCCTGCGTCTTTTGCCCAAACATGTTCCTGCCTCCCAGTGATTTCTTCAAATTCCGCCTCCTAGGTGCGTGCGAAACCTCGGAGGATTTTTTCGGGCACCCTCCACTGATACACATCCTTGAGGATTATGGGAACGATGGAGGTCGTGGTTTTTCTTACTCCTGGCACCTTCCGGACCACTTCGGTTACGAAGTGGTAGATCTCGGCGGTATCCTTTGCGACGATCTGAATGCTGATGTCATTTTGACCGATGCCACAGGCTACATAAGTCACATTTTCAAATGTTGCCATCTTCTTGGCCACTTCCAGGATCTTGTCCGAGTCGACCTCCAGCCAGACGTCTGCCTTGATGGTAAGCCCCAGGGCTTCCGGGTTGACAACTGCGCTAATCTGGATGACTCCATCGTCAAGCATGCGATCGATGCGGTAACGCACCGCCCGCTCGGAGATATCCTTCATCCTCCGCGAAATTTCGGAGGAGGACATGCGGCCGTCCTGAAGCAGCAAATTGACTATTTCTATGTCTATTTTGTCGATTTCGTACATGAATTCTCGGTTTTTCTTCCGAATTGGAAGGTATTATACTTGAATTGTGAAATCCTGTCAATCATCTCGCCCTTGTTCCGGCGAAAAATCCTTTAGAATAATGGAACCGGTTTCCATGAAAACACTTTTGCTCTCTGACATTCTTCAACATTTACCGCAAGTGGTTCGCGCCGACCACCTGGAAGTGTTGCTGGGCATGAATCCAAGTAAGTACTTTCACCACGGATGGCAAACCTGGTCTTTGGCAGCCTGGACGGATGCGCGCCCTTTGCCGATGCAAAGACCCACGATCTATCATCCATTACAAATCGACGCGACCTACGCTGGCGAGAAACGACCGCATGGATCTTGGATGGGAGCTGTAGAAGTTGAGGCCGGCACCGTCTTACTCGCCGGGTCACTGGACCTTGACGCACATGTGTTCCTATCGGGAGACCGACTCACCTGCATCAATGAAAACGAGCAGGGAGATTGGTTCGTCGCCCGCGGCAGGGAAGAGCAGGTGTTTCGACAATACGCCGAACAACTCGGAAAAAGGTTCAATGCGATTCATACGAACAAACCTCCGCGCGTATGGTGTTCCTGGTACAGCCTGTATACATCGATTGACGAGGAGATTCTGTCTGCCACCATCGAATACCTGAAGGATTTGTCCTTCGACGTCATACAGATCGATGACGGTTGGCAAAAATCGGTCGGAGACTGGATCCCAAACGCCAAATTTCCATCCGGTATGGCCTGCCTGGCAGATCGCATACGATCTTCCGGCCGGCGTGCTGGCTTGTGGCTGGCACCCTTGATCGCCTGCAAATCCTCAAAGTTGTTCCGCGGGCATCCGGATTGGTTTCTCAAGGATGAGAAGGAAAACTTCGTATCGGCTGGATTCAACTGGGGAGAACATTTAGTTGCTCTGGATACCACTCTCCCTGCCGTTCAAGAATGGCTTGCAGGATTAATGAGGCGGGTGCGTGATTGGGGTTTCGACTATTTGAAACTGGATTTTCTTTATGGAGGGGCGCTCTCAGGAAAACGGCACCAATCGAAATCGCGCGAACAAGCCTATCGAAAATGCCTGCAGACTTTAAGACAAGCCATGGGTCAAGAAGCCTTTTTCCTTGCCTGCGGCACCCCGATTCTTCCTGCGCTGGGTTTATGCGACGCAATGCGCATTGGACCGGACGTAGACCAGAAATGGGAGAAGAGAAGGGATTCCAGCCTGCTCTTCAATTTCACAACGCCGGGGACAAAAAATGCGATTCGTACCGCTATTCATCGATTATGGCTTCAACCTCTGGTCCAGGTCGACCCGGATGTCGCGTACTTTACCGATTATGGCAACGATCTGACAAAACAACAAAAGGGATTGCTCCAGGACCTCGCAAGGATATGCAACTTCAAGGCGACCTCCGATCTGCCGCAATGGCTGACAGATAGGGACAAAATCGATTTGCAGGAATTCCTGTTGTCGAATCCCGTAATCAAACGGACTGGAAGATATACATTTCATATCGACGATCGGGATGTCGATTTCACCGCAGAAATGCACCTGCCTGCGCCTCCCACGGGAATCACAGCACTTAGGGCGGCATTCCTTGGATGGTTGGGCAACCAGGCGCCCGTGCTGCGTATCGTCAAGGCGCAGGATGACAAGGTGATAACCAGGCGCAGGGAGAAGCTGCGAACAAGGTAATTCTCACTTCAGGCCGGAGGCATTCTTACCATTTTCGTCAATTTCGATACATCCGATGGCCCCTCTAAAAGGATTCGCGTAACTCGTCTTCCCGCTGCAATCAAGGCTTCATAATCCCCCAGGGCTTGCGCGCGCAAGAGGGTCTTGAACGATACACTCTGCCGGGGGATCTCCAAATCGTTCCCGGATTCGTAAACCAGTTGCAGGAAATACCCTTTGTTCGGTCCTCCCTTGTGGAACTGACCGGTTGAATGCTGAAAGCGTGGACCAAATCCCGCTGTGACGGCACATCCAAACTTATCCCTAATGGCTGCGCGCAAAGTTTGTAACGCTTCGATCGTTCCCTGATTGCGAGGAAGATAGGCATTGATGGCGACGTACCCGCCTTCTTTCAACCCGCCGAGCCTTTGAAGCAAACTTGCAGCGGCCTCGTGAACCGGAAGAAGATCAATTTCGGTAAGTTTCTGCTTCTGTTTAAATTCCTCGATTTTCACCAGCGTGCGATTCTTGCTATCCTGAACATCAGGCTGATTGAACGCATTAATTCCGAGAATATGGCAGGCGATGGAAATCGCCATCTCCCATCGGAAGAATTCCCCACCCACCGATGCAGCCGAGCCGATCGGAAATTCGATCACCGGGAATCCAGCTTCCTTCAAAGCGTTCACGGAATCCGACAATTCTCCGTCATTTCTCAGGTAGACAAACAGCCGATCCCGCCCATAAACATGCGGGGGACCCAACGGCTCAAGCGGGACCGGAAGGATGCCTTTTCCGGATTTTCCGCTCGATTCAGCCACAATTTGTTCGATCCATTCCGCTAATGCATCGACCGCCGGATCGCATAGAATGGTCAATTTATCCTGGCCTGCAATCGCCGCCTCTGCAAGGATTGCACCAAGCACAATGCCAGGATTGCGTCCTGCCGGGATATTCTCGGTACACTGCTCCCGTATGATCGAAGCCGACGTGAGAAGCGCGTCCAGGTCCAACCCGAGCAATGCGGAGGGGACAAGACCAAAATCCGTCAAAGCCGAGAATCGCCCTCCCACGTTTGGGTCAGCCTGAAATATCTTGCGAAAACCGTTCGCTTTGGCCAATGCCTCCAGTGATGTACCTGGATCCGTGATCGCGATGAAACGACTGCCATCCTTTTGGCTTGAATCCCATAAGTAATTGAAAGCCGCCATCAATTCCGCAGTCCCTCCCGACTTACTGGCAATGATGTACAGGGATTTCTGCGGAGGGAATTCCCGGGCAGCGCCGAGAACTTGTTCGGGATCGGTGGAGTCGAGAATTGCAAGATTCACTTTTGCGTTCATGGCCATCTTTGCCAGAAGCGAACCAACTACTTCGGCGGTCAGCGAGGACCCGCCCATCCCAACTACGAGGACCCGATCGATCCCCTCCGAATGAATTTGATTTGCGAACTCCTTGTATCCGTTCAAGCGGGCGCGGGCGACCTCGATTGAATTCAACCAACCAAGACGAATTTCAATTTCCGCTTTTTCAATTGGATCGTCCGCCCACAAGGCTGCGTCCTTGGCCCATAGGCGTGATGGAATCGCCTCCGTCTGCAGTTGAAGAATGCGCCTCGAAACCGCGCCAGCCTGAGGTCCAAGCGAAGAAACGGCATCAGCCCTTCGCTGTTCTATTGCACCCAACAAAGCGGTAAAAGCGTCCATGAAAGCCTTTACGCCTTCCTGCTCCAATTCCTGTGTAATTTGCGCCATGGGAATCCCGGCAGCTTCGAGTTCTCGAATGATCGCTTTGGAGTCGTTCAGGCTGTTCTTGATTGTAGGCGCCGTTTTTCCATGATCACGAAATGCATCCAATGTTGAGGGCGGCACCGTATTCACTGTGTGCACACCGATCAGATTGTCTACATAAAGCGTGTCTGAGTACGCGGGATTCTTGGTGCCTGTGGACGCCCACAAGGGTCTTTGATACTTCGCAGAATACTTTTGTCGCAATGCATCGAACCGGGGAGCCATGAATTTCGTTTCAAACAACTCGTACGCCAATTTTGCGTTCGCGACAGCAGCCTGCCCCCTCAAGGCGGAATTGGCCGGCAGGCGGGAATCGATTTTTGTATCCACCCGGGAGACAAAGAAGGAGGCGACTGAGGCGATACCCCGAATTGGCAGGTTCTGCGAAATGCGATCTTCCAAACCAGACAGGAAGGCCTCCATTACCTCCGCGTATCTATCTAGGGAAAAAATCAGGGTGACGTTGACGTTTATGCCACCTGCAATGGATTGGCGAATCGCAGCAAGTCCCTCTTTGGTGGCCGGGATCTTGATCATCAAATTAGGACGATTGACCCGATCCCACAATTGTTTGGCTTGCCGAATGGTTCCTTCGGTATCCCGTGCGAGCCTGGGATCCACCTCCAGGCTGACATACCCATCCTCCCCGTCCGACGACTGGTAGAGAGGCTGGAACAAATCACAGGCGCGGGAGATATCTTCGAACGCCAGCTGCCAGAAGATTCTTTCCGAATCCCAACCGGCCCAGGCCATCGGGATTAATGCGGCATCATAATCCGAAGTCTTCGCGATGGCATTTTGAAAAATGGACGGATTGGAAGTTATGCCGCGGATTTCTCCCCGTGCAATCAAGGAGGCGATTTCTCCATTGTCGAGCAATTTCTTTTCGATGTTGTCATACCAAAGGGATTGCCCCAGGCGAGAAAGCGCAACAATGGTCTCGGACATGGTTCGAATGTTTCCTTCCTACCTTTCCATGGATTTGATTTTCGCCACGCGGCGTGCCAGCCGTTCCCCTCCGGGGTCGTCTCCCACATAGCGTGCCTCCAGGAAAGCGACGACCAGCGCCCGCGCCAGCTCAGGTCCGATCACCCGGCCGCCCAGACAAAGAACGTTCATTGAATCGTGAAGTACACCTTGCGCCGCCGAGTAGGTATCGTGGCAGACGGAGGCGTATACTCCGCGCATCTTGTTGGCGGCTATACAGGCGCCGATGCCGGATCCACAAACGAGGATGCCCCGTTCGGCTTCACCGGATTGTATTTTTTCACCCACATTTCGTGTGATGTCCGGAAAATCAACCGCCTCTTCTGAAAATGTACCAATGTCTACGACTGCATGCCCTAACTTTTCGATGGTTTCCCGGATACCTCTCTTAAGCGGAAATCCAGCGTGGTCACATCCGAGCGCGACTTTCATAACAACTCTTTTGCCTTGGCAACGACATTTTCGACAGTGAAACCGAGGTTCTCGAATATCACTTTAAATGGTGCAGAGGCGCCGAAGCGGTCAATGCTGATCACGGAACGGGCGTACCGCTCCCAACCCAACCCCCTGCCCGCCTCGACGGCAACCCGTTTTTGGATTTGTTTGGGGAGGACCGATTCGCGATACGCCTCATCCTGCCATTCAAACAATTCCCAACTTGGGAAGGAAACTACCCGCACACCGATCCCTTCCGCCGCCAATTTTTCAGCGGCTTCCAGGATCAGGCTCACCTCGGATCCTGACGCCATCAGGATTATTTCGGGCTTCCCATGGTCCTTCAGAATATAAGCCCCTTTTTCCACGTGAGGGTTTCCCCCAAGAACCGGAACATTCTGACGGGTCAAGGCCAGAACAGTGGGACCTTCGCGCCGGGCAACCGCGATTCGCCAAGCCGCCGAAGTCTCATTCGCATCAGCGGGACGAATCACCACCAGGTTGGGGATCAACCTTAACGAAGTCAACTGCTCAACCGGCTGGTGTGTGGGTCCATCTTCCCCAAGTCCAACACTGTCATGGGTAAAAATAAAAATCGATGGAATATGTGATAACGCAGCAATGCGCAAGGCGGGACGCATGTAATCCGAAAAGACCAGGAACGTGGCTCCATAAGGGATCAATCCCTTTACGAGCGCCATCCCGTTGACGATTGCTCCCATGGCATGCTCTCGAACGCCGAAATGGAAATTCCGCCCGTGGGGGGAATCCCGTTGAAAGGCTGGAGTGCCCTCGATCCTGGTATTGTTGGAAGGTGCAAGGTCAGCGGAACCGCCCAGCAATTCGGGTAACAAAGCTGACAATGCGTTGATCGCTTTTCCAGAGGCTGTGCGGGTTGCCATGCCCTTTAAATCCGCTGCAAACACGGGCAGGGCTGTTTCCCAGTCACTCGGGAGGCGGCCGTTCATTCTCCTTTCGAATTCCATGCCCAGATCAGGATAAGAGCGCTTGTAGTCTTCCAGTCGCGCGTTCCATTCGGATTCAAGGTGGGCGCCTCGATTCACCGAGGATCGAAAATGTCCGAGCACATCCGGCGGGATGTAAAAGTTTGGTTCGACAGGCCATCCCAGGTTTAATTTGGCAGCTTGCAATTCCTCCTCGCCAAGTGGTTCGCCATGAGCCTTGGAAGTACCTTGTCGGGTTGGCGCGCCATACCCAATGGTTGTCCGGCACACGATCAAGGCGGGACGAGGATCAGACCTTGCCTCCTGGATGGCCTGGTCGATCGCCTCAACATCATTCCCATCCTGGACTTGCAGCACCTGCCATCCATAGGATTGAAACCGGAGCGTACGATCCTCCGTAAAAGCCAGATCGGTTGAACCGTCGATCGAGATCCGGTTGTCGTCATATAAATAGATCAAACGCCCCAAGCAGAGATGCCCGGCGAGCGATGCAGCCTCGGAAGCGATGCCCTCCATCAGGTCTCCGTCAGTCACAATGGCATATATGAATGTGTCCAATATCGCGTGGTTTGGGCGATTAAAACAGGCTGCCAGATGTGCCAGACCGATTCCCATACCAATCCCTGTGGCGAAACCCTGACCCAATGGGCCGGTTGTTGTCTCGACGCCCGGAGTCAATCCCAATTCCGGATGCCCAGGTGTGAGACTCTCCCACTGACGGAAATGCTTGAGATCATCCAACGAAAGGTCATATCCCGTCAGATGTAGCAGTGAATACAACAACATGGATCCATGGCCACCGGAAAGGATGAAACGGTCACGACCCATCCAATGCGGATTTCTGGGATTGTGTCGCAGGTGACGCATCCAAACTGTGTATGCCATCGCCGCGGCGCCCATGGGCAATCCGGGATGTCCAGAATTGGCCTTTTGGACACCGTCCGCAGATAGAAAACGAATGGCGTTGATTGCGCTTAATTGCGTATTGTCGGCATTCATACGAAATATTTTACTACACCCAATTATTCAGCCGTGCCAATCGCGTTGACTAATATTTTTCTTTCAAATCGATTTCCGGAAGGTAGATGCGACCTTCAGAAGGGTCCCCCACCGCTTTCAATTTCTCGGGTTTTTGGGCTGCAACCCAGGCGGTATAAGCCGCAACAATCACATCAAGTTGTTCCGCAGAATACAGGAGCTCCATTGGCAAGTTTCCGTGAATGATTTTGTACCGTGTAACTTCTTCAAAGAATTCCATGGGGTCTTTGATGCGAACCCCGCGCTCATACAAAACCAGCTGCCGTTGCAGTCTTCCCTCCAAAGCGGTCTTGAAAAAAGGGACTCTCCCGGTCATGACGCAAAAACAAGCATGCGGATTTGTCTCCATGACACGATTGCGGGACGACATGGAATCCATGTTTGAATAACCGGACCTCTCCAGTTTATTGAATAGCGCGAATCCTGTTTGCATCCACGGAGGACACAACTCCTCATTCGATGGGGTCCCTGAAATCACGATCCCGCGTTCCCGCAATTCAAATTCACACAGCCGGATATCGGATCCGCGAATTTGGTGGGATTCCTTCGAGCGCCTTGTCAGCAGGTTCTTTACAAGACCCCGGTTCGGTTTGGCTGGTGCGTTGATCGCGATGGTTATGGTATCCGCCTCCTGAATCCCGCTCAGAATTTCATCCAGCGTTCCCCCGCCAAGCTTAAGAACATTTAATTCCGTATCCAGGCAGGAATAGACCGGTGAATCGAGTATGGAGGCCGGGTCTATCCCTATAAACAATGCTTTGCTGATCATCCTAGTAAGAAATCCAATTTTGACGAATTCAATATGAGTGTAGTCGAAAAGGGGTTTTCATGCAACGAAACCAACGAATCCTCTTCTATGCACTCACATTAATTACATCTGGCGCTTGGATCGCCATGGGTACCGCCCCTCCCGGCCAGGTGGAGCAAGTCTCCCAAATTGCTCCACACCCAGGCTTCCTGGCGCCGGATTTTTCTTTGATGTCCCTGGAGGGAAATCGCTATACACTCTCTGATTTGCGGGGCCGGCCAGTCCTGGTCAATCTTTGGGCTTCCTGGTGCCCACCATGTCGGGCCGAGATGCCTGCGATTGAACGAATTTACCAAGAATACAAGCACCGCGGGCTTGTAATTCTAGCGGTGAACACGACCAACCAGGATGATCCGACGAAAATGAAGGAATTCGCTAAAGAGCTGACTCTTACCATGCCAATCCTGCTGGACCAGGCAGGAGAGGTGGCC
>VGNF01000150.1 GCA_016866195.1 Chloroflexota bacterium
TTTTCAACCATGACGACACCGTTTTCTGATCGTACAACCAACCCGGGTGCAGCGGCGACCACCCAGGATTGTGTACTCTCGCATCCACCTCGATCGGTCGATGGGGCAAAATCGATGGCGGAAAAGACACTATGCCCGACGCCATAGATTTCCGGATTGATTTGTCCCCATGCATTATGAGGGCCTCCGGTCAGGCTCCATTCTGTGTCTGGTTCGAATGGCAATACCAGGGGAGGTTGAATCACCGCCGGGGGAAATATCGGATTGACTGCGTCCGCCCTTGCCCAGGCGTCCCCGAACATCTGGTCATACAACACAGGAAATCCATTATCGGGATTGATGATTTGAGCCCATTGAGACTGACTGTGCAATCTGGAAAATAGATATTGAAGAGCTACAGTCCCTGCGTTCAATCGTGGATCGAGGCGCAGCCTGGTGCCGTCCGGGAAATCAATATGCGTTAACGTTCCGGCCCTCCAGCCGTAGTAGGCGATCGCCATGGTATTAATCGCCCATACAAGCTGAACGGACATGCCCTTGTAACGGTAATCATTAAAACCCATCGGGTATTCCAGGTGGAGGGTGTCAATCGGTTCGCCTCGAACCCAGCGACTTTCATATTCCAACAACCCCAAAATTAAGCGGGGATTGATCGAATTTTCTATCGCAAGTCTTTCAATGGCGTCGTAACCGGTAATCCAGCCGGAAGACCCCAAATAATCCTTGAATTCGCTCAAATAGCCATTCTGTTCCTTGATATACGCTTCCACGTCGAAATCTGCGGCAGTGACCGAGAAGATGATTTCTGTATCCGGCATGATTTGGATGTTCGGCGTCGTGGGCTCGTAGATTCGATTTGGGATTACAAGCAGCGTGCCGGGATCGATCAGCGTGGTTTTTGTGAGATCGGCGTCTGATGTGACATCCGACTCCCGCACACCGAACCGTTTTGCCACCGCCGACAGCATATCCCCGCTTTGCGCATAATACAGGAAAGGAGCCGTATCCAGGGATGGAGTATAGGTGGGCTCGATCAAAGGAGGCATCTCGACGGGCGTAACCGTGGGGGAGGCAGCCAATTCAGTTGCAAGTGACGGTGGGATGGTGGAGGTCGGGAAGACGATCTGACTATCGTTTACCAGAAAGGGATCCACGAATGGCTGAGCCGGCAGAATTTGATTTGGCGTCGGGGTTTCTGCAACTCCCCACAAGGACGGGGAAGGCGCGCAGGCCCACGTGACAAGGATGAGAACAGGATGGATGAATTTCAATCGGTGCATATTCGACGCGGGATTATAACTGGACAGATTAATGGCAAATGAATTACCGGGTAATGGCGTTCCCTTCATTGGCGCCGTCGTACGCCTCTACAATCCGGCCGCCATTCGTCAGGAAGCCGTCATATTCGACCCCGTTTCCGCTGGATATCCAGCCTTCGAGGTTGAATGGCTGGGAACCATCCGCCGCGATCCACTCTCCATTGAATTTCCGGGCGATATGGACATGGGACGCATTCGAAATTCCGCCTTCACAGGAAGGATGACCGACTCTTTCACCGGCATACAGATATTCCTCAGGAGCTACACGATCCTCGTTCGCCACGTGCATGTATAAGATCACCCAGCCGGTCTGCTCATAGCCATCATTATCCAAATCCTGAATAACCGCGCCATTGGAGGCGCGAACGATCAATCCGTCCGCCAGGGCTGTAACCCACAGCGGACTGGGTAAACAAGTCCCATTGTCCCCGGGAGGGGCAAAATCCAATGCTGCCCAAGCAGTTCCCGAATCCCATGCACCGTGTGGACCGCCTGTGAAGAACCAGGTATCGCCCTCGGAAAAAGGAAGCCTCAACTCCGGCTGTTCGAGGGATGACGGGAGAAGAGGTTCAATCGCATAATCGAACGGATTTCCGAAGAAGACGAAGTAGGTCAGGAGCAAGCCGGTCGGGCCGGCATCCTTCTCCCAGGTTGCCCGGTCGTCCATTTTCGCAAAAAAGTACTGAACCGCGGCTGTCCCGGCGTTTATGGATGCATCCAAAGGCGCGTTCGATCCATCATTCAACGCAACTGTGGAGATCGCGTTGGCCCGCCAAAGATAGTACCCTCGGTTGAGTGTGTCGGCCGCCCATGTAAGCTGGCGGTACAAGCCATGATGGAAATCATCCAGCATGCCCATGGGATATTCCGTATTGAAAGGCTCAGGGTTGGTCACCCACCCGCTTTGATATTCAAGTAATGCGAGCAGCAGGCGAGGATTGATCGAAAAATTTTGCGATACGATGCGGATAATTTCGGATGACGTAAGGGGCGTGCCTTTCAGATCTTCGGTGTATGTTTCCAGGTAGCCATTCTGGCTGTCGATAAAACCCTCAATGTCGAAATAAGTACTTGAAGGTCCATAAACCAGTTCTGAATCAGGTAGAACCTTGAAGGATGGACCACTTCCGGTGGGATTGGGGGCCGGGATGGTGAGTATCGTTCCGGCCTCCAGCAGATTCGGATCCTTGATTTGGTTGGATTCGATCAAAATCTTCACACTGAGATCAAATTGCAGGGCAATACTTCCCAGCGAATCGCCGGGTTGGACGATATATTGAATGGTGTCTTGCCTGGGGGTCGGCAGAATGTGTGCGGCATCCGGCGTTGGAGTCTGGCCGGTTGCGCCCAGGGACGAACCGGCAGGGGGAGACACAGAAAGAGGCACTCTGGTTGGAGTGGGCTTGCGAGTGGGCGTCGGAGAGGTAGTGGCTGAGGAAGTGGGGATTTTTGTCGCTTTTTGGGTAGCTTGAGCGATGGGTATGAAAGGATCGTAGGTAGAAAACGGTTGCGAGGAGTTGTTCTCCGGCCCGCAACCAGAGAAAATGATGGCGGCGGTAATCAAGACAATTAAGCCGGCTTTCCTTGTGCATGTCCACGACATTATTTGGATTCTACCAAAGGAACGCGCTATCTTTGAACGGATAAAACATGGACATTGCAGTGGACAGGAGGTCGACCAACATCCTTGTCCCTTGTATACTTTTTGCCCAAGTCATTAATGGATGATTTATCCAGCCAATTCGACCCTGACGGCTGTAATTTTGTATTCTGGAATTTTCGCGACTGGATCGAGTGAGGCATGGGTGAGTTCATTCGCGGAAGCTTCCGGAAAATGAAAATTGGCATATACCATCCCGGGAGGAACACGATCCGTGATCCAGGCTTTGGCCTCGATGCTGCCTCGCCGCGAGGTTATCCGCACCCGAGTCTTGCCATTGATGCCAATCCTTCGTGCATCCTCCGGATTTAATTCAACCAGCGATTCACCATATACCTGCATCAACCCTTTTGCCCGGCGAGTCATTTGTCCTCCGTGCCAGTGATACAAAACCCGACCCGTGCTCATTACCATCGGAAATTCTTCATCTGGTTTTTCAGCAGGCGGTATGTGTTCGATCGGCATGAATTTCCCCTTGCCTCGTGTAAATTCCCTGGTGTGCAGAATCGGTGTACCGGGGTGATCGCTATTGGGACAAGGCCATTGCAATCGCTCTCCCCGTTCCAACCGGGTGTGCGTGATCCCACCGTAGGAAGGGGCCAGCGTGTTGATCTCGGATAATATGTCCGAAGTGGAGGAATAATTCCACCCGGCGTTAGGCGCTTCATTCTGGATCCTTTCCGGAATCCGCTCCAAAATCCTCTCAGCCACTTGTGCGATGATCCACCAATCCGGGCGCGCCTCCCCAAGGGGATCAATCGCCTGATGAACCATCTGCACTCGTCGTTCTGTATTTGTGAAAGTTCCGGTTTTCTCTGCGAAGCTTGCTCCCGGCAGCAATACATCCGCATAGATGGATGTCTCCGATGGGAAGATTTCCTGCAATACCAGGAAGTCAAGCGATTCGATGCACCGGCGAATGTGGTTTGTATCCGGATCGGACATGAGTGGATCCTCGCCGAGGACGTACAACGCATGGATCTTGCCTTCGAGGACCCCGGGGATCATTTCCGTGACAGTCAGGCCGACACTTGTGGAACTGGTCGCTCCCCATGCTTTGAGGAATTTTTCCCGGTTTTCTTCGCTAGAGACCGGCTGATATGCAGGATACACATTTGGCAGGCCTCCCATGTCGCAAGCCCCCTGAACGTTATTCTGACCTCGCAGCGGATTGACTCCACCCCCAGGTTTTCCCATGTTTCCCAACAGCATTTGCAGGTTTGCCAGAGCCATTACGTTCCGGACTCCCACAATGTGCTGGGTGATTCCCATTGCCCACATGACCGCGGTTGGCTTGCACGAAGCCAGGATCTTGGCGGCTTCATGCAGGAGAGAGGCGGGAACGCCGGTGATCTCCTCTACTTTCGGCGGTGTGTAATCTTGGATGGAGCTGATGAAAACCTCGAAAAACTCCGTTCGGGTTTCTATGAACTCCTGGTCCTGCCAGCCGCGTTCAAGAACGATGTGCATCAATCCGTTGATCAGGGCGATGTCAGTGCCGGGTCTGTGTCGCAGATGCAAGGTGGCGAAATCCACAAGGTCGATTCGACGAGGATCCGCCACGACCAGTTGTGCTCCACGGTATCGGACAGCGTGACGAATCATCGTGCCGAATACCGGATGTTGTTCGGTCGTATTCGAACCAATGACAAAGAAAGCTTGAGCATGTTTGGCTACATCGTCCATGGAATTGGACATGGCGCCCGAACCGAAGGAGGCGGCCAGACCGGCCACCGTGCTGGAGTGTCAGAGCCGTGCGCAGTGGTCGATGTTGTTCGTGCCAATGACCTGCCGCGCAAGTTTGTTCATCAAGTAGTTTTCTTCGTTCAGGCATTTTGCGGAGGTAAGGAAACCCAGCGAATCGGCTCCATTGCTCTCCCGAACGTGGTGAAATTTGTCTGCGACGATGTTCAAGGCGGTATCCCAATCGGTCTCCTCCCAATCCCAATCTGAGGATTTAACACCGCTGGCATCAGTCTTTTTGAAAGTCGGCTTGGATATTCCCTCCAAAAGGTATTTCCTTACGCGCGGCTTCAAAATACGATCCGGATGATGAATGAAATCGTACCCATACCGGCCCTTTACGCAAAGAGCCATACCGTTGACCGGCGCGTCCGGCTTCGAGGTCACCCCGACAACCTTGTTGTTTTTTACATTCAAATCAAATTGACATCCGACACCACAATACGGGCAGGTTGTCGCAACCAAACGATCTGGTCCGCCTGATCCCATGGACATGCGGTTGTCCAGTGCTCCGGTGGGGCAAAACGCCACGCATTGCCCACAGGATTCGCAGCGGGCATTGAGCATGGTAAAACCAATTGCTCCAGGTGACATCAGACTGTCATATCCTCGACCGTTCACTTCCCAAACGTTCCGGCCCTGGACTTCGGCGCACGCCCTTGCACAGCGCAGGCAAAGGATACACTTGTTCATGTCCACCCAGATCATCGGGTGGGGATCGCTGTCCACCGGATGGCGCGCCTGGCTGTGAGAGTAGGATTGTTTTTCGATCCCATACTGTTTAATCCATTTGGAATACTGGGTTTCTTCGACCAGGCCGGGCGGATAGCCGGAATCGAAATAGCTTGCATGAAGCAAGCTGAGCACTTCACGGCGTTCCTGAGTCAGTTTTTCCGACTCGGTGATGACCTCCATGCCTTCCGTTACCTTCAGTGTGCAGGAGGTCTGCGATACCCTTGTTCCCTTCACTTCAACCAGACACAAACGGCAACCTCCAATTGCCTCCAAAGCAGGGTGGTCGCATAAAGTGGGTATGACGATTCCCAGCTTTTCCGCCGCTCGAAGCACGCTATTCCCTTCCGGGACATCAATTTTTCTTCCGTCAATTGTTAGTTTGGTCAAGTCATCCTCCGCCGAAGCGTTTTTCAGGTATACCCCCATTATCTTTCCGAGTTGGTTTATGCGGCAGTCTCATTAATAACTTATCTTTATGTCGATTGTCCTTATTTAGGTGAAAAATTTCACAATCAAGTATAACCGGAAAACGTTTTGCTTAAAGACAAACTCGTATTATCGATTTACGCGATAGGCATGCGAGTAAACATTAAACCGCTGCCTGCGGGCGTATCCGATCAGCGTGATGCCATATCGCTCTGCCATTTCAATGGATAACGAGCTGGGTGATGTGCGGGAAATTATTATGGGCGCACCCAGGCGGGCAGCCTTCTGGAGCATTTCGGAGCTGATTCTACCGGTGGAGATTAGAATCCGTTTCTCCGGCCAAACGGATTGCGTAAGGCAGAGGCCGGCAATCTTATCGAGGGTATTATGCCGTCCGATATCCTCCGCCACGAGCAGGACGCCCTCGCCGTCACTCAAGGCAGATGTATGAACTCCACCGGTATCACGATACAGTTTTTGGGAATTAAAGAGACGATCCACAAGCAGGCCGATGGTTTCCGGCTCGAGGATAAGCCCGTCCTTCTCGAAGAAAATGGCTGGGTTCGACAACAGGTCTACTGCGGTGATGCCCCCAGTGCAGCCGGAGGTCCGCCTCCAGGAAGTTGGCTGTTCCGCCGCATGAGTCAGCCAGACGTCAACGTTATCCCCGTGGTCGCACACACGGACATCAGCGATCTCTTCGATCCCTTGGATGACTCCCTCGTTATAAAGAAATCCCACCATCATCGCCTCAAGGTTGACCGGTGTACACATAAACGTTACCCATGCTTCGCTGTTCACGGTGAGCGAGACGGGGAATTCAACAATAGTGCTTGATTTTTTTTCGTCCCACTTGTTAAATTCAAATCGGTAATATTTAATCTCTTTTTGTGGGGTCGTCATGTATGCTCCAGAAAGGATTCGTTTGTTGGTAAAGTTGAAAATACCCAACAGTTGTTCAAGGATGTTGATAGGAATTTATCCTGCACTCATTCGACAGTTGCTGGGTAAAAGCCGCTAAAGAATTGGTTGGTTATTTCCCCGTCAATTTAATTATGAAATAGTCCTTCTTGTCAAAAACAACTTCATATTCGTTGAATAGGTTCATCAACGCGGAGCACTGAACAGGGTCGCCACAAGTCTCATAACTACCAACTACATATTTTGCACCCTCCGAAATTAATTGATCTAAATATTCTTTATCCAGTATCTCAGTAAAAGTCCCGTGCCATCCTTTTCTTTCGGAAAGATATAACAGGGTAGGGTCGCCTCCGTCGATTGCGACAATCAAGCTGCCCTTTTCTGTTTGGCTTCTAACATGTTGAGCCAATTCATAGTCCAATGATTTACGAGGATCCTCGCCTTGGAAATAAATTGAATAATACGCATAAGCACTCGATATGAATATGGCCGGCAAAATGAATATCAGGGAAAGATAGATAGGCCCATGCGTGCTATGAAAGTATCGAGAAAAGACCTTTCCTAAATATACTCCGGCGGGAATGATAAATGGAAGTTGATAATAGTCGTGTATGTAATTGCCCTTCCCTACGATCAAGAAATATATCAGGATGCCAATCAACCAAAAATCAAAGACCCTTTCGTGGGGCGATTCCCTCTTCAAGAATAAACCCAAAATGAAAATTGGATAGGCAATCCATGCGAATACTCTCTGGCCGAGGTGTTCAACAAGGATCTGATGCCAATAGTCAGCTGTAAGTACTAAATCCCAATTTCCCCATTTATCTGTGCCATACTCCCATATTCCGAATGTCAAGCCGTTCTGCAAATATGTTTGGTGGGCATGGTAATACCAAGCCACCAAGACGGCGCTAATAAACCCAGCAAAAAACCATAGCTTCCACTGACGGATTGTATTGTTGCCAAATTTTTGCCACGCCAGATAAGACAATGGCAGGCCCATATACAGAGTTTGAGGTTTTATTAGACAAGCGGTTGAAATGAAAATAACCGCAAGAGTATATCGCGTCCAATAATCTTTTTTCAGCCATTCGTTGAAGAAATAGACGCCGGAAATTATGCAAAGTACCAACAACGGTTCCGGCATTATGGTTCTGCCCATATATACACTTAATGGCAGAATCCCGATAAATAGAGTTGCCCATTGCGCCGTTTGTACATCAGTCAATTTGCCGACGAGCTTATGATACATATAGATCCCGACCAATGCGAAAGCGATGGAAAGCAGTCTGGCAGTCAGTTCTGATTTACCGACAACGCCAAACAATAACGCAGCTAAGAAAGAATAAATGGGAAATTCAGTTTCGACGAATCCGGGGGAGTTTCCTCCCCAATCGATCTGTGGGTAGAAAAAATTATATCCATTCTCAAAGTAATTATTGGCGATAGCCATAGTGTCGGCCTGTCTCCATCCTCGTATTCCCACCACAGGAGCAGTTAAACCATAGATTCTGGCTGCAAGACTTATAAAAAGGATTCCAATCAAGATAAGTACATCTCTCCTGGTTTCTTGCGTATTCCTTTCTGGCTTCAACGTTGAAGTGAACATTATTAGAGTTGCTGTCAATCTCGATCAATTGTGATAACCCCGTTGAATTCAAGGGTGATTCTGTCGCCAGTCCTGATTAATTGAAAGTCCTCTGGTGCCAGGGATGCCATCGGGACATACCTGGCGTACATCTCCTCTGCGACAATCGAGGCCAGGGCGAAGAAGGAATCCGGGCCGGTCGTCAAAATCGCACGCGGAGCCGTACCGGCACATATAGCTTCAAGTAAAACCGCCGTGGTGGTTGAGGATCCGCGGGTATGCGGGATAGCCAAAATCCGGCCGCGTGCGTTCGTGCCGGAGAGTTCATGTCTGCGGTCAATGATCTCTCCGGTGTGCCAATCATAACCTCCCCAAAAGGAAAGAGGTTCCGAGCTCTTGAGGGCGGACCCATTCGCAATGCCGGGGATAATCGGACGGCCGGTGAGATTTATGGTTTCCATATGGTATCGTCGCGAACGACACGACCTTCCACTGCGGA
>VGNF01000151.1 GCA_016866195.1 Chloroflexota bacterium
AGAACGTGACCGGCTCGAACGCGCTGATCAATTTATACGATTCGATCACCAATCGCTACCTCTTCAAGGTGCAGGCAAAGGGCAGGACCAGCGAAGTGACGGCCGCGGAATTGCAATCTCTGCGCTACAGCACCGACCCGAAGGACCGCGCCCGGAGTTACCAGGAACAGTTCCGCGTGTATGGAAACGACGGCGTGATCCTCGGTCAGATGTATCAGACGCGCCTGCGCGACTGGCATACCGAGAACGTCAACCTGCGCAAGTTCAGCAGCCCGATCGCGGTCCGCAACCTGAGCAACGACATCCCGAACGAGGCGGTGGAGACCCTGCTCGAGACCGCGCGCAGGAACAGCGGCATCTTTCAACGGTATTTTAAACTCAAGGCGGCGCACGTCGGCATGAAGAAGCTGCGCCGGTACGATATATACGCTGCGGTGACCGGTTCAAAGAAGACCTTCTCCTTCGACACGGCTGTGCAGCTTGTGCTGGATTCGTTCAACGCATTCGATCCAAATGTGGCAGCCTTGGCGAAGCGCGTCCTGGATGAAAACCGGCTCGACAGCGAGATCCGCAAGGGCAAGCGCAGCGGCGCGTTCTGCTGGTCGGTGCTGCCGGAGTTGACCCCCTGGGTGCTGGTCAATTATCAGGGCACGGCGCGCGAGGTGGCCACCCTGGCCCATGAGCTCGGACATGCCATCCATTCGATGCTGGCCGCGCATCACAGCGCGTTCACCTTTCAATCCTCGCTGCCCCTGGCGGAGACCGCCTCCACCTTTGCGGAGATGCTGCTGATCGACAGACTGTTGAAGGAGGAGCGCGACGAATCCGTGCGGCGCGACCTGCTCTTCAAACAGATGGACGATGCGTATGCCACCATCATGCGGCAATCCTATTTTGCGCTGTTCGAGAAGCAGGCGCACGAAATGGTGCGCAAGAACGCCTCGGTGGACGAACTCTCCGCCGCGTATCTCGCCAACCTCAAGGAACAGTTCGGCGATTCGCTCGAGTTGAGCGAGGACTTCAAGTGGGAATGGGTGTGTATCCCGCACATCTATCACACGCCGTTCTACGTATACGCCTATGCCTTCGGTCAGCTGCTCGTGCTGGCGCTCTATCAGCAATACAAGGCGGAGGGGGACTCGTTCAAACCGAAATACCTCAAGATCCTCTCCGCGGGAGGGGCGAAGGCACCGGAGAAGATCCTGGCGGAGGCCGGGATCAACATCCGCGAGGCGAAGTTCTGGCAGGGAGGCTTCGACGTGCTGGAGAAGCTGGTAAGCGAATTGGAGAAGCTGCCAGTGGAAAGAAAGAAGGGAACCGCTACTCGAGGAAAGACCGGAAAAGCCTCAACCAGGAAACCGACAGGGAAGAAAACCAAATCCGTGAAGCGAAAACCTCATGGCTGAGCCGCCTGCACAAACCTCGAAACGCCGCACCGGCCTGATTCTCTGGCTGATCGCATCGCAATTGCTGGCGCTGGCATCGCTTGTGATCTGGGCCTTGATGGCGGGGCTATCGGTGATGGCCTTCGATTCGGGTGTGAGCGCCGAAGCATGGACCTTTGTGCTGACCGTCTGGGCCTACCCGGTCATCCCACTGATCCTGATCATCGGCGCGTGGATCGCATTCCCCCAGCGCAGGAACGTGCTGGCGGCGATTCTCTCCGGCCTGTCCTTCGCGCCGCCGATCCTGTTCTACCTCTTCCTGTGGATCGCCACGACCTTCGCCATGACGGCGGTGGATTGAGCTGGGAGTTTGAGTTCACTCTCACCCGCAAACCGTCATTCGATGGCTCACGTATCTCACCTTACACAGTCCGGAAACCTAGCAAGGTGTTCTTTTCGCCTTGGCGTCTTTATGTAGATCTTCCACCTGAAAAGTCTGGCCGGCAGGTTGCCGCGTGCGTGACACAAGTTACATAACAGGGTATTTCTCCGCCAGTTTCTTCACGGTGTTCATCCCCCGCAGCGTGGACTGCATCCCGCTTGCCTTCTCCAGCGCCGCGTTCGAGAAGGTGGATTTGCTCTGCTTCTCCCTGCACAGCCAGTAGACCTCGCGTCCGTGGACGCGGAAATCGTCGATCTCTGTCTTCAACGCCATGAGCCTTTTCTTCGCTGCGTCTCCAGGCGGCGCCGCGAGAAAGGCGACATTGAACGCCGCCGCCCGCTCCACAACCGGTTTATCGAAGGGTTGGTACTTCGCCAGAGCGGACAGTTCCGCGTCGGTGCGCAGGAAGACCGCCACCTCGTAACCCAATTCCCCCTTAAGTTCCTTCGCGATGCGGGCTTCGAGCGCCGAAGCATCCCTTTCCGCGGTCTCGAAGATCACGTTGCCGCTGGCGATGAAGGTTTCCACGTTCGAGAAGCCGAGCGCCACGAAGATCGCGCGCAGGGCCTCCATCTTCACGACGCGTCCGCCGACGTTGACCGCCCGCAGGAAGGCGATGTATCTTTTCGGGTCCATTCGTATTTTGTTGCGGCTTTCTCCGCCAATCATACTTCAAAACGGAGAGTGCATCTCTGAATGCGGAAAGTGGAAGGGAAGCAGGGACATTCATACGGTTTTCTCCGCGCTCTTCGCGAAGCATACCCGAAAGGGTGCAGCGGGCTCTGCGGTTCTTAGAACCTTATCCCCCCTTCACGTTATTGTAGGTCCTCCCCGGCCCCTCGCGGTTGCAAACCTCCCCAGCATAAAGGAATAAAAGATCCACATCAACCCCACCCCATACAGGCTGCCGGAAATCAACAGCGTCTTCATCCCCTCGCGAAACTCGGGAGCGTTGTAAGGGTAGGGCCGCGCGAGGAATACAGCCAACGCAACCGCCGCGCCTGAAAGCAAAAGGTTCCTGCGATTGCGTCCATACAACAAATGGTAGACCAGCACCGCCACCGCCGGGATCAGGAACACGAGGTGATGATCCCACGAGACCGGCGCGATCAGGAAAGAGACCGCCGACCACAGGGAAAATTCCAGGTCCACCAGGCGGTTGGAATCCACGGCCGGGTTTCTACGGGCGAGCGCAGACGCGAGCAATGAGATAACCAGCACCACGCCGGAGGACGCATACGGCGCGGACCGCGAAACCCAATCCGGAACGGTGAGTATGGGATCGAAGCGGATATTCTTCCCGAAAAACGTGCGCATCAGCAGTCCGTTCATGCTCTGATTGGCCGGGGCATTGGTGGAAAAGCCAAGCACCACGTCGGCATATCCCTTCGAGCCGACGTTTTCATACCAGGTCGCCCAGGTTCCGGGTGGCAAGAACAGGGAGACACCCGCTGACAGGATGAGCAAGAGCAGCACGACCATGCCAATCGCTTGATATTGCTTTTTGAAGAACAAAGGGACCAGGAACAGGATGGGGTACAACTTGAGGATCACGGCCAGGGCGAGCGGAAGGGCGATCCAAAAGGGATGTCGATTCTCCTTCGAGGCAGACCAGCTCAGGCAAGTCAAAAGCAGGACCGCGAGGTTGACCTGCCCGCTGTCCATGACCACAAACAGCGGCGCGAACGAAAAAACATAAAGAACGAACAGCGTCGAATAAAGATGGTCCGGCCCGATCTTCAACACCTTGAAAAGAAAGAAAAATACAAACACCAGCAGAAACAGGTGGTTGAGCACCAGCATGATCTGACGCGCAAGGACATAATCGAACCAGGTGAAGGGAAGAAAAAAGATCAGGCTGGTCGGGAGATACAAATACGGGTAGTAATCTCCGTGATTATCGGAATAATCCTTGAAGATGCTCCGCAGGTTGGTCTTCGCGTAAGGGGAGAGATCCTCCTCAAATGCCAGCCTGGCACCAAAGTAAAAGGAGGGGAAGTCTCTCGAGTCTTCGTGGAACAGGTCCGTTCCATGGGTTCGCAGGAAGGGAGAGTAGACCAGGAGAAACGCAGCGACAAATATCAGGAGTTTCAGTTTGTTCTGCATGGAGGCGCGCGTCATCCGGCCTTGACTGCGGAGGGTTCATGATCGGCTGCCTTGTCCCTCAGCTGCGTACGCGGCGCGAACAGCACAGCCAGCAGCCCAAGCACGGCCGCGGCGAAGGCGATCACGAACACCAGGTGGATCGCGTCCGCCAGCGCCAGCCGCACACCCGAGTCGATAAGGGCCTCTGCGCCGGGCTGACGCTCGAGCAATTTCTCCACGAGGTCGGGGTCCAGCCCGGCAGCGCTCAGGTTCCCCCCCCGATCGAACGGCTGAACTGCAGCGTCGAGGTCGCCGTTCCAAGCTGTCGGCGTTCCACGCTGGTCTGCACCGCCACCAGAAAGGACGGTATGGACAGCCCCATGCCTATTCCCATCATGGTGATGCAGGTCATGAGGAGGGCCCGGCTGGAATCGGCATCGATCAAAGTCATCAGGAATGCCCCAGCCGCGAGCAATATCATTCCGGTCACGCTCAGCCGCCGATATCCCATGCTCAGGATCAGGCGCATGCCGATCACGCTTGCGCCCACCCAGCCGAGCAGCAGCGGCGTGATGGTGAGGCCGGCCTGCGTGGCATTCGTGCCCAGCACGGATTGGACATACAGGGGCACAAAAGAGATGCTCCCGAACATCGCACAACCAGCCAGCAGCCCGTGCGCGATGGCCGTGGAAAACAACCGTTCACGAAACAAGCCGGTCGGCAGGATCGGATCGGGCGCGCGGCGCTCCACCCACACGAGAACGAAGAAAGAGACCAACGCGGATAGGATCAGGAACCAGCTGTAGGAGGTGCCGAAATCCAGCAGTCCGAACAGCAGCAACAGGACGCTCAAGGTCAGCCAGGCTGCACCGGCATAATCCACAGCCGGCTGTTCCCGATCGCGCGGCGATTCGCGATATCCCCCCGTCACGAATCCCGCCGCCAGCAGCCCCGGGATCACGTTGACATAGAACACCCAATGCCAGGAGAACCGATTCACCAGGTAGCCGCCAAGCAGCGGACCCACGATGGACGAAACGCCCCACACCCCGGAGAACAGCCCCTGCATCTTCGCACGCTGCTCGAGCGAGAACATCTCGCCGATCAGGATGAATGCCAATGGCATGATCCCGCCCGCTCCAAGCCCCTGCAGCGCGCGTGCAAAGATCAGCTGGTTCATGCTGCCGGATCGTCCACAGAGAACCGAGCCGGCGAGGAAAAAGATCATCGCTGCGGCGTACAACCGCCTGCGTCCGTACAGGTCGGAGAGCTTCCCGTACAACGGAACGGTGGTCGTGGATGCCAGCATGTAGGCCGAAAAGACCCAGGCATAATGCTGCAATCCGCCCAGCTGACCGACGATGGTCGGCATGGCCGTAGCCACCACGGTGGATTCCATCGAGGCCAGGAACAGGCTGAGCATGATGCCGGCTGTGACGAGGGTTGTGCGATGAGATTGAGGAGGGTGCGGTTTCATGAAACGACGTTCAGCATATCATACACGACAGGATGCTGCGTCATTATTTTAACCCGAGTGTCGATTTCCAACCTTGTTTCGATCTCATTCGGTTTATCGATTTATACGAGAAGCAGCAAAAAGGAACGGGGACCGGCGGGTGATCCGGCCCCCGTTCCTTTACAGTAACGAAAATTCACCGGATGCTCGAGAGACAACACCCCGGCACCCGTCGCGGGTTAAGGCGTTCCGGTGATGGTAATGGTATCCACACCGCACTCCACCAGGCTGGCACCGGAGGCATCTGCGCACTCCACTTGCAGCTGCACGGTCTGCCCGGCATACGCCGTGATATTAGCCGTGATGGCCTGCCAGGCTCCGTTGTCGTTGTTGGCCGCCCCGAGTTCCTCGAACACGGTGGTGGTGGTCGCGCCGATCACCTTGACGCGCAGGTAATCCGCACTGGATGAATTGGTCCCGTGCGCCATGTATCCGTACAGGCTGAGGGTGATGCTGCTGTAGGAACCAGCCAGGTTGATCGCGCCGGAACGGGCGGTCGTCAGGCCGCCATCCACGTCATACGCGCCGGCGCTGCTCCCGGCCAGTCGCCCGGTGACCAGGTCGTTCACGCCGGAATGAGTGGTGCCGAGTTGTTTGACACCGCCGGAGCTGGTTTGCGCGGGATCCCCGATCTCCCACTTGCCGAGCGTGGCCGTATCTGTGCCGGAGGGATTGAACGTCCAGCCGGTGGCCGCGCCGTCGAAGTTATCGCTATACAGCGTGACGGGCGGATTGGTGCTGCAATATTGCGCACCCTTTCCAATCACATCATACGGGCAGGCAGCCTTGTCCAGCAGGTAGAGAATGGAGGCGCGATTGCGTGAGGTTTCCGCGGGGATGACCTCGTCGGGCGGGTAAAAACCTCCCTGCGAGGAGGTCCGAGGATACATCTCGAAGGTGTAGTTCAGGATGCGATGCACGCCGTACTGCCAGTCGTTGATCGTGCCGTCGGTGATGTACAGGTCGCTGGCCTGCTCGGGCGTATATCCGTTGGTGGCCGCCATCGCCTGCCCCATGGCGACCATGGTGGCGTGGTCATCGGCGTTCATATCCGAGGGAATGTCGGTGGTGGTGTACCCATAGGGCCACAGGATCAGTTCGGAATAGGTGTGAAAATCGATTGCGACGGTGATCTGCTGCTCCCCGTTGATCACGCGGCTGTCGATGAAATTGCGCACCACGGTGGTCTCCGGAGCGGAGAAGGCGGAAGGCCCGCGATAGGTTTCACTGCTCGTCGAACCGCTGCTCCCGCCGCAGCAACCCCAGCGATAGGACCAGTTGCGGTTCAAATCGGTGCCCACGTAGGAGGAGCCGGCGTTCGGCTGGCGGTTCTTACGCCACGAACGGTAGGTTCCGGTGGCGATGTCGTACTCGCCCCCGTCGGGATTCATGTCGAACACCATCCACACCTCGCGGCTGTTCACCAGGTCCGTGATCTGCTGGTTGGAGCCGTACTCATCGGTGAGCATCTTCAACGTATACAGCGCCATTTCCACTGTCAGGTGCTCGCGGGCATGCTGGTGATGGGTGAACAGCACCTCCGGCTCGGCTTCGTCCACCCCGACATTATCCGAGATCTTGCCGGCCCAGATCGTGCGGCCTTCATAGGAAGTGCCGATGCTGAACAGGTCGAAGATCGCCGGATGGTCGCTCTCGGCCTGCTGAATCTCGGCCACCATTTCCGCAAAATCGTGGTAAGCCGAGTCGGCCGGAGGAAATGCGAGCATGGCGGCTTCCATCGCGGTCGGTTCGGCGATGGTGATGCCCAGCAGTTTCTCGATCTCCTTCTTTTCCTTGGAGGTGGCCTCCACCAGGACGTAATCGTGCCCGGCCTCCAGGATCAGCGCGCCCGTGGAGGCGATCATACTGCGGGTTTCCGTGGTGAATACATTAGGGATGTAATATACCGTTGTGACATCCTCGCTTTGCGCGGAGGCGGACGAAGACATTGCAAAGATCATGGCCATCAAGATCACCCAATGGATCCAATTCTTCCTAACGCTCATATCGATTCTCCTTTATAAAAATAAATTTGAATTCACGATGGGAACCAGGGCCGGTGGAAGAGGATCAGGTATGTCTCGGAAGGCCTCCCTTCTCATTGCCGGAAGAAGTCAACCCACTGGATTTCGAAGGATTCACCCGCTCGTTGGGAAAACTCTTCGGGAAATGCGATCTCAAAATAGCCCGGCGCTGAGACGAATTGCACCTCCAGCCACAACGGATGGCCGGGGGCGATGGGTTGCTCCATGCCGGAATCCTGGATCCTCTGGCCGCCGACCTCGGTCACAGCACCGCTCGCAGCCGAGGCGAAGATGACCCTGTCTGCATACGCGAGCCGGAACTCCTCAAGGCCCATCAGGTGCAGCCGGGCAATCATCTTTTCCGGCAGACTGCCCGAGAGCAGATCGATGCGTGCAGATCCGATTCCGAAAGGGCTTTCCACATCGATGACCGTCGTCCCCTCTTCGTCAGAGATCGTGATGATGTCTTCCGCCTTCGAGGCGGTTACGTTGAATTCAGGTGCCGAAGCTCCGGCGCGACCAGGCGATACGGCGCAAGCCCCCAAAAGGATGGATGCGAGTGCGATTCGGCCGGTGTACCCAGGCTTCATATCGAATAAATTTCAGTAAAATCGGTGAGCTTGGTATAGATATTGACCCGAGTATATCATGCGAAGGGGACTCAATCCCGACATGAAAAACAAAAAACCCGGCCGGGTTTTGTCTGTTTCGTACCCCTTGAATCCCCCGCCCTTGTTTGTGTGGCAGGGAGGATAAAACGGGACTGCGGGACAAAATGATCGTCCCGCAGTCCAGCAAATCTTAGCTGTGACTCAAACGTATCGGCTCAAGGAAGCTGTCAGCGAACCTCGAAATTGACCGTCTTCGTGAGCACATCGTTCATGTAGACGTCGACCTTGTAGGTGCCGACCGGCCAGAGATTGGTATTGCTCAGTTCAAAATACACCACCCCGCTGCCGGAGACGAACTCGGTTTCGTTGATCACAAAATTCGGGTCCGTGCCCTCGGCATTGACCGCGATCCACACGGCTTTGAGCGCCGTGTCATCCGGGCGTTCTGCAGGTCGACCTGTGCGTAGAAGACCGCGTCCTGCGCGAAGACCGTGGTGCGGTTGGCGCCGTCCGTGTCGGTGGACATCCAGGCGTCGGCGATGCCGGCCGTGCTGAAGCTTCCCCCGCAGGCCAGGGCCGCGAGGACCAGCGCAGCCAGCCCGACCATGATGGATAACTTGTTGTTTCTCATTCTCCTGCTCTCCTTTGATCTGTCGTGACAATGAACTATACTGGGCACGGTCACAAATTGCGGTTTTAAAAGGAGATGAAATGCGGGTCTGATAAAATCGCAGGATGACCATGCAACTCGAACTTACGCCAGAGATACTGAAAGAAATTCATTATCATCGTT
>VGNF01000152.1 GCA_016866195.1 Chloroflexota bacterium
GGCTGTTCAGCCGGGCCCGCTTCAAGCTTGACCGGTCCCAGTGGGGCTTCATGGTCCTGTACGGGCTGACACTCGCGATCTTCAACTCGTTCTGGACATATTCGGTTCAATACAACGGCGCGGCCATCGCCACGGTCATGGCTTTCAGTTCGCCCGCCATGACCGCCATCCTGAGCCGGCTGGTTATGAAGGAGAAATTCAGTTCCATCAAAATCGTTTCCATACTCCTCAGCCTGATCGGTATCATCCTCGTCTCCGGCGCCTATGACCCAGCCTTGTGGAATCTCAATCCGTTGGGGATCCTCTTCGGGCTGATCACCGGCCTGTTCTTCGCCATCTACAACCTGGAAGGAAAGCACGCCTCGGACAAGTCGATCGATTCATGGGCCGCCCTGCTGTACAGTTTTGCATGGGCGACTGTCTTCCTGTTCCTTTTCAACATTGCCAATGACCTGTTTGTCACAGGCAAAATGCCGCTGGCGGACATGCTCTGGCTGGGGGATTCCGCAATGGGTTGGGGTGTACTGTTCCTGCTCGGCGTGGTTCCCACTCTAGGAGGGTTCGGCCTGTACACCCTGAGCCTTCGCTATCTCTCCCCCACGACCTCGAACCTGATCGCCACGCTCGAACCCGCCTTCACAGCCGTCTGGGCCTACCTCTTCCTGAGTGAGAGATTAACCGGCCCGCAGCTGGCTGGCAGTTTGCTCGTTTTCATCGGGGTGATTCTGCTTCGGGTGAAAGGGAGCGGAGAATGAGCTTCCGGGAAACTCTTATTCAATGTTTATTCAAGGTTCAGGTCTGATTTAACTCGGTGGATATAATGACAATCACATTCTCCTATACAAACCGCCAATGGTCCCGGGCAGGACCCAGGCGGTTTTGTGTTAAAAAAAAGTGCCGCCCAATCTTGGGTGGCACTTTCTGTAGGGCAAAACCCGCTTACTGGCACATATACAACACCGTAGACTGATCCCTCCCGGGCTGTTGACCTTGGTTTTGATCAACTCCATCACCAGCGAATGGAGGGCGGGGCTCTTCGATATTTCCATTGCTGAACTGCGGGACGATCGAACAGGATGTATTCAGCCAGGCCGCGATATCCTGCTTCCCGCCGCGATCCCCTCCGAACAACACGTAACGCAGTTCTCCGTCAGCCACCATATTGGCGAGATCTTGCACGCTGACCACTCTGTCCTGTCCGCCAAATCCGCCCATATACAGGACTGGGCGGCCGGTATCCAGGACCAGCTGAGCTCCCTGCTGAGCCGACGGGACGGCAACCAGATACGCCACATCCTGCGTGTTGTTTTGCAGGTAATCCACCAGTTCCCGGTTGACATTTTGGCCGCGCGGTCCATCCTGCAATCGGGCACGGTCCAAACCATCCGGCCCGGCCGGTTGGGCGGTTCCCTGATAGGCGGTCGGCAAATTGATATTCGGATTCGAGACTGTCGTCATGACAGTCCAGTACGCGGGTATGATCAACGTGGCGCACAGGATCATCAGGTAGGCAGGGCGCTTCATGATAAACATGGTCAGGCCTCCAACAACCAGCAGTATTCCGGCTACGAGCATCCACCAAGACCATTCCCCATATTGATTGGAGGCAAACCACTGAAATGCAATTGTGATCGCCGAGGCGATGAACAGCAGCACGCCGGCCCAAATCCCTTTTGAACCCCAATTCCATAATTGGGAAAAGCCAAGCCCGACCACTGCCCCCAAAGGCGGAACCAGCATGATCGCATAATACGCGTGGAAGATTCCAGAAATCAGACTGAAGAAGACCACGCAGGTGAGCAGCCAGCCACCCCACAGAAGGAGGGCTTTATGAATTCCGGAACGCAGCGGCAGCTGAATCCGGGCTCCGAAGGAGGCGAGAACGAGGCTGATCAATGCAAATGGCAGCAGCCAGGACATCTGCTTGGAGAGCGGCTGGGTGAAAAAGCGCAGGGCTCCGGGCGATCCGGTCTCCTGACTGAAAGGCGTTCCACCGCCGGTGCTCCCGGGACCTAGTCCGCCGGCCGGAATTCCTCCAGTTTGAGGAACCATTCCTGCAGGAGCACAAGCCAACTCAGCCAGGTTCGGCGGTGTGATACACGTGCCGTTGACGGTTCCGAAGGGCATGGTGAAGGAGCAGGACTGTCCCTGGGTCAGGTTTGAACAAGCTGCAAGCGCTTCCTGAGGAGGTCCTCCGGCATTGCCTCGCGGCGGATTATCGTTTGGTAATGGCATTCCAGGTGGATTGAATGGGCCGGGCAGGGGGGATTGATTTGCCTGAAGCGATGACTGTCCCCCTCCGTCCCTTGGACCAAAAAAACCGCCGAACAGACGTGAGGAACCGTTGTGACCGAGGATAAGTCCCATCACGGTATTATCCCCGCTCGAACCGATGTAGGGACGTTGGTCGACTGGGGTCAAATCCACAACCACCGCCCAGGAAAGGGATACTCCGGCCAGCAACACCGAGGCGATACCCAGATTAACCGTTTTGCGAAACCAGCCTTCCTTGGAACCGAGGAAATACAGCGCGTAGAATGCCGGCAGCGGAAGGAAGGCCTGCATCATCTTGATATTGAATCCTAGCCCAACGATGAAGATGCCCAGCATCAACCAGCGCGCCCTGCCGGTTTCCGTCGCCCGGATGAATGCCCACGCCGCCAGCAGCAGGAAGAAGACCAGCATTCCATCCATGGTGTTGTTGCGATTGGTGGCCACGAACACCGGCGTAAGTGCCATCACCAGGGCTGCGGTCAGGCCGGCCAGTTCCCCAACATACTTCCTTACAAGATGATACAACACCGGAATGCCGAATACCCCGGCCAGGATGTTCGGAAGGGAAACGCTGAAACCGCTCACTCCGAGGAACCAGGCGAAAGCTGCCTCGATCCACAAACCCAGCGGAGGTTTATCCACCGTCACCGAACCGCCGGGTTCCGCGGCCACGAAGAAGAAATTGCTCCATGATTTGAGCATCGACTGGACCGCCGCAGTGTAATACGCGTTCGCGTCCCCGATCGACTGAATGTTGATCAGGTGCAAAGCCAGCGTCAGCACCATGATCCCAGCCAGCAATACGGTGGAAATCGCAAGTCCGGGAAAAATCTGCCGCTTGAGAAATGGCGGCTGGGCCGGAAGGGTTGTCGTTGTCATCTGATGTCTCCTTACTGATTTGTCCTCAGTCCGTCTTGTCCTTCATGCCTATAGAATACGCCTTGCCCGGAAAAACCAGGAGTGCCGGGAATCACCAATTCTCACATCGAGCGGTGATTCTTCGCATTCCCAACCATGACACGCGTCATGGGTAAGCCTCTTAAATCATGATCGCGTGCACATCCTTTCCCGTTTTCTTCATGATAAGATACGGTCATGCAACCCCCCGGCGACTCCGTCCGCATTCTGCGCATCGCCGCATGGATCTGGATCGGTTACCTGCTGGCGATGGCTTTCATGGATTTTCTTTTGTATACACAGGTGCAGACCCCCATCGGTCCGACCCTGCCTCTTCAGCCGGAATTACTGGGACAGCCGCCTCAACCTTTCGTACCCAGACCTCCGCTCGGGTTACGCCTCGGACCGGTATTGTTGTTTTATTTCATATACAGCGTGGCGGCTTTCGCCTTCCTATTGCTCGCATATTGGGATTGGGTTAAAGATCAGCTCGAAGGATCGTTCTATCCGTTCATGTTGTTGATCATTTCCACGACGCCGATCGTGATCAATGTGCTGGTCGTGCCGCGCTTTCCGCCTGGCCCATTGGCCAATGCAGAGGGGATGGCGCTGCGTCAACTGCCGGTGCTCTTTGTGGGGCTGGCGCTGGTGGCCTGGGAATATCAACTTTCTCAAGTCCTGTTCTTTGGTGTCGCCACAACTGCGCTGGAGCTTGGCCTGATCTACTTCAGCAGCATCGACACCCGCAACATCTACATTTTCCTGTTCATCGCCATCATTCGCACCATCAGTTTCATCGCTGTGGGGCTGTTCATCAGCACGCTGGTAACCCGCCTGCGCGAAGGACAGGCATCCCTGCAGCAGGCAAACGCCAGCCTGGCACATTATGCCTCCACGCGCGAGCACCTGGCGGTGAGCCGTGAACGCAACCGCCTGGCGCGCGAATTGCATGACACCCTGGCTCATTCCCTGACCGCCATTTCGGTCTCACTGGAAACAGCCAAAGCCTATTTCGACATCGATTCAACCAGGGCGCGCGACCTGATCGAAAAATCCCTCGATGCAACGCGCCTGGGCGTGGAGGAAACCCGCCGCGCTTTGAAAGCCCTGCGTTCCAACGCGCTCGAGGATCTGGGACTTGGGCTCGCGCTTCAGCGCGCAGCCGAATCAGCCGCCTCGCGCTTCCATCTGGACCTCGCGCTGGATCTTCCCAATCCGATGCCCACGCTGAGCCCGGATGTCGAACAAGCCATTTACCGTGTCGCTCAGGAGGCGATCGATAACATCACCCGGCACTCGCAGGCAAAGCGGTTCGGCATACGCCTCAGAAAGAATGGTTCGACCACCTTGACCATCGAGGATGATGGCGCAGGTTTCGACGTCAATGACCGCCAGAAGAGCGGTCACTTTGGCCTGGTCGGAATGCGTGAGCGCGCCGAACTTGCCGGTGGAAGATTGAGCGTGGAAAGCAAACCGGGCGCGGGCACGAAGATCGTGCTGACGATATAATCCAATGTCACTGCGAGTAACAATGCGTCAATGCGATCGCAAATCGTCATTAGGGGATTGTCACACCTGCTGCACAGGTTGCCACGCCAAGGGTGTTCCATGAAAATACTCATCTGTGACGACCAGGCTGTGATCCGCGACGGACTCGAAATGCTCCTCAAGCTGGAAAAGGATTTCGAGATCGTTGGCGCAGCCCAGGACGGCGCGCAGGCTGTGGAACTCGCCGGGCAGAAGAAACCGGATCTGGTCCTGATGGACCTGAAAATGCCGGGCACAAATGGGATCGAGGCTACAAGGGCGATCCGCTCAAAGTATCCGGAGATCAAGGTGCTCATCCTGACCACCTACGACGACGAGGAGTGGCTGTTCGATGCGATCCGCGCCGGGGCAGCCGGATATCTCCTGAAGGACACACCTCGGCACCGCATCGTCGAAGCCATCCGCGGAACGCTGGAGGGCAAGTCCTTCTTGGACCCGGCGGTCGCCGGGAAATTGCTCCGCCAGGTAGCCAATCGGCAGGAACAACCCGCCTCCCTATTAACGGAAAAACTCACCGACCGGGAGCTGGATGTGTTGCGCCTGATCGCCAAGGGGATGAACAACAGCGACATCGCCGATCAATTGCATCTCTCCGAAGGGACGGTGCGCAACCACGTCAGCGCAATTCTGGAGAAACTCGGTGTATCCGACCGGACGCAAGCGGCGGTGATCGCCATCCAACACGGGTTATAATCATGCGAAAGTGAGAAGCCATGATTGACTTGCAAGCGTTACAGGCAAAATTTGTTATGGATGAAAACGGCAAGAAGACCGCCGTCATCCTTCCCATCCGGGAATTTGAAGAACTGCTGGAGGATTTGGAGGATCTTGCCGTGATGGCCGAAAGGCGTGAAGAATCCACCATTTCCCATGAAGAAGTGATGGAAAAACTCAAACGCGATGGCTTCCTGTCGAATTGAGTGGAAACATTCCGCCTACAAAGAATTGCTAAAACTGCCGCGACCGATGATTTCAAAAATCGTCGCGGCAGTTGCTGATCTGGGAACCGATCCTTATCCAACAGGGGTTAAGAAATTGGTGGGATCAGAATACACCTATCACATTCGGATTGGGGATTACCGCGTCATCTACGAAATCTTTGAGAACAGATTGATCATCGAAATCATCCGTGTTCGTCATCGGAAAGACGCCTGCAGGTAACTACCTCAATGCGATTCCGTGAAATTCGGACCATTAGGTCGAACATCAGGCCCGGGGACAGCAATCCAACGGTTTGCAACGCCCCGCCGCATGGGAAAGGAGGCCTGCAAATTTAAGTAGAATACCATCATGACGGAGATTCTCGTAATCGGTTCGTTGAACACGGATCTGGTCGTGCGTGCCCCGCGCCTGCCCACAGCGGGGGAAACCATCAGCGGGGAGGATCTAAAAATCATTCCCGGCGGCAAGGGCGCCAACCAGGCTGTCGCCGCGGCGAGACAGGATGTACGTGTCGCCATGGCGGGACGAGTGGGAACAGACAGCTTTGGCTCACTGCTCATCGAAAATTTGAAATCCGATGGCGTGGATACTTCACACGTATTGAGGGACGAAGCCTCCACCGGCACGGCGATCATCGTCGTGGATTCGAGTGGACAGAACAGCATCGTACTTTCACCCGGCGCAAACGGGAAAGTTTCCACACAGGACGTCGACGCATTAAATCCAGGTGCAAAAATCCTGCTCCTGCAACTGGAGATCCCCCTTCAGACCGTGATCCATGCCGCGCGCTGGGGAAAAACAAAGGGGATGATCGTGATGCTCAACCCCGCGCCGGCACGCGACCTGCCGGATGAATTGATCTCACGCGTGGATTATCTGCTGCCGAACGAATCCGAACTGGCTTGGTTGAGCGGTTTTCCTGTTGACAATGTTCCCGCTGTCGAAAATGCCGCACGCCAGCTTCTCAAGCGCGGGGCGCGGAATGTGATCGTCACTCTCGGCAAAAACGGGGCGCTGATCCTGAACGAAGCAACGGCGAAGCACATCCCCCCCTTCAGGGTGGAACCCCTGGACACCACCGCGGCCGGCGATGCGTTCATCGGCGGATTCGCCAGCGCACTCTTGAACGGGATGGACCTTGAATTGGCGGTCCGTTATGCAAATGCCTGCGGTGCGCTGGCCGCGACCAGATTCGGCGCCCAACCCTCCCTGCCGAGGAAAGTGGAAGTGGAAAACTTTGTGTCATTGCGAGGAGGGCCGGTTGACAAGTACGCTGAGAAAAATGGGATGGGAACTAAGCCCGACGAAGCAATCTCAAATTAGGGGGTAAGATTGCTTCGTCGTAGTTTCACTCCTTCTCGCAATGTCACACCTCAATGACTTCAACTCGAATCATCATTGATACCGACCCCGGCGTGGACGATGCGCTGACCATCCTGCTCGCGCTTGCTTCACCCGAGATCGAATTGGAAGCCCTGACCACCACACAGGGGAATGTGACCATCGAGAATGCCACGCGCAACGCGCTCTCCGTGCTGGAGCTTGCCGGCGCGGCAAATATTCCGGTGGCCAGGGGAAGTTCTCTGCCTCTGGTCCAACCCTTGCGCGCCTCCGGGTTGGTCCATGGAATTACCGGCCTCGGCCGGTCCAATCTGCCGGAACCGAAGAACAAACCCCTGGCGCCGCATGCGATTGACTTCCTGATCGAAAGGTTCCTTGCCGAACCCGGGGAGCTCAGCCTGTTCGCCATCGGTCCGCTCACCAACCTGGCCCTCGCGATCCGCAAAGAGCCGCGTTTTGCAAAATCAGTACGGGAACTGGTGATCATGGGAGGCGCCATCCGCGAGGGCGGGAATGTCACACCGCTGGCGGAGTTCAACATTTACGTTGACCCGCACGCCGCGCACATCGTGTTTCATTCCGGCATCCCGATCATATTGATCCCGCTGGACGTCACGCACAAGTGCATTCTCAACCAAGCCCATATCGACCGGTTGGCTCGAATCGAATCACCCATCTCACGCTTCATCGCCGACGCGGTGGCCGATTACCTGAAGATCTCGCTGGAATGGGGACAGGCAGGCTGCGCCCTGCACGATCCCCTGACGCTGGCGACGATCATCGCCCCGGACCTGTTGACCTTGAGGGAATGCGCAGTTGACGTGGATATTTCCACAGGGGTGTCCATGGGCAAGACGTTTGCAGATTTCACGAACCGCGCAGGAATATCCGCCAACATGAAGGTTGCCATGGAGGTGCGCGGCGGGGAGTTCATCGATCTATTTCTGCAGCGCATGGAAAACCTGAGCAGGGCGGTTGTGTAAACCATCAACAAGCAATGCCAAAACACGTAATCTTCGACACCGATCCGGGGATCGACGACTCGCTGGCCATCCTGCTTGCGCTGGCTTCACCCGAGCTCGTCGTGGATGGAATCAGCATTGTGCACGGGAACACCTCTACAGAACAGGGAACGGTCAACGCGCTTTCCTTGCTGGAACTCGCAGGCGCATCCCACATCCCGGTATATAAAGGCTGTGAGCTGCCGCTCGTGAATCCATCCCTGCTCGCCCCCGAGACACACGGGAATTTCGGCCTCGGGTACGCGAGTCTAAAAGAACCAAAGATCCGCGCACAGGTCCGGCACGGATGCGATTACCTGATCGAGCAGATCATGTCGAGGCCGGGCGAGATCACGCTGGCCGCGATCGGTCCTCTGACCAACCTCGCCCTCGCCATCCGCCAGGAGCCGCGCCTTGTGCATAACGTGAAGGAGATATTCATCATGGGCGGCGCGCTGCGCCACCCGGGCAACACCACACCCGCGGCCGAGTTCAATGCCTACGTCGACCCGCACGCCGCGCACATCGTCCTGAATTCGGGGATGCCGATCACGCTCACTCCCCTGGATGTGACGTATCAATGTGTTTTTTTGCGAGAGCATGTCGAACGCTTGCTGAGAATCGACTCGCCCGTAACCCGCTTCATCGCCGACGCAACCCGCTTCTACATGGAATTCCACGACGAATATCAGAAGATCGAGGGCTGTGTGATCAATGATCCCCTGACCCTGGCGCTTACCTTCATGCCCGAGTTGTGTGATTACAGGAAGTTGTATGTGGAGGTGGACCTTTCCGGCGGCCCTTCGATGGGCAGCACCACCC
>VGNF01000153.1 GCA_016866195.1 Chloroflexota bacterium
CCCCAACCTATCGCTGGTGCGTGTTTCTCCCCTTCCTTGCCGGTTGTTGATGGGATGGATATTCCCCGGCCCCGTGGATTTCATCTGCGGGGCTTTTTTCATTCTTCTTTGATAGAATAGGTTCGGCAGGTTGCAATGGCTAAAGAATCGAACCGCACCTCCCCCTCCTGGGGCACCAACACAAAACTTGTCGTTACCCTCACCATTGTGGTGATCATCGGTGCGTTGCTGGTGAAATTCCAGTTCATCATCAGCCCGTTGTTGATCGCGCTGGTGCTGGCTTATCTGCTTTATCCGGTGGCCAATCTTCTGCGCCAGCGATTGCGATTTTCCTGGAATGCCTCGGTGGGAGTGATCTTTGGCCTGATCGTTTTGATCCTGCTGACCCTGCTCACCCTGGGCGGCGTGGGTCTGGTACAGCAGGTTCAAAGTGTGGTTGTCATTGTGCAGGATGGAATCGCGGCCTTGCCCGATCTTATCGAACGGATCTCGGGCCAGGTTTTCACATTTGGCCCGTTCACACTCGACTTTCGTGCCATCGATCTGGATACGGTGAGTCGCCAACTCATCGACCTGGTGCAACCGGTTCTCAGCCGAACGGGATCGCTGGTCAGTACGGTCGCTGGCAGTGCCGCCAATTTCCTGGGCTGGATGGTGTTCGTAATCCTGGTGGCTTATTTTGTGCTCGTGGAGAGCGGGGGTCTGCGGGATCGCATCCTCAAGGTGGAGTTTCCAGGTTATGCTCACGACCTTGAACGATTGGGACGTGAACTGGGCCGCATCTGGAATGCGTTCCTGAGGGGACAGATCATCATCTTTTTCATGGCGGTGGTGGCGTATTCACTGATTCTCTCCCTCCTTGGAGTGCGCTACGCACTCAGCCTTGCTTTCCTGGCGGGTTTGGCGAGGTTCGTTCCCTATGTAGGTCCTGCGGTCAACTGGCTGGTATTGGTGATCGTTGCCTATTTCCAGACCTTTAAACTCTTCGATCTCTCTCCCTTTGCCTATGCCCTGCTTGTCCTGGGAGTGGCGCTGATCGTGGATCAAATCTTCGATAATCTGGTCTCGCCGCGCATTCTATCGGATGTGCTGAAGGTCCATCCGGCCGCGGTCCTGGTGGCTGCGATCATCGCCGCGAATTTATTGGGATTGTTGGGCGTGGTTATTGCGGCGCCGATGCTGGCGACGGTTGCCCTGTTTTGGCAATATACTTTAAGGAAATTGATCGATTCCGATCCCTGGCCGGAAGAGGAACTTCGCCAGCCGCCTCCTCCGGGCGGACGCATTTTTGTTTGGATCCGGCGCCTCTTTCGGCGGTTTCATGGGAATCGCAGGAAGGTGCGATAAATCCCGAAGCCTGGGAGATAGTCGAACCAAGGAGTCAGACATGAGCAATGGAAACCACGAACCCAAGACACAGACAATTGCGGAAACTGAAAATTTCCTTGCCTGGAGCGCGGAGGAACCGGATGGCGAGGTCACCTACCATATCGAATTGAACAATGTAACGATTCATTTCTTTACTGAGGAGTGGAGGGAATTTCTGGAGCTCGTTCGCGGTTTGGGATGAACCTTTGGCATAAATGAAAGTTAATAATTCGATTACGGATGTGCCCGGTATCGAAGTTGGGCACGCGCAGGATGATACCGCCCTGACCGGTTGTACTGTTTTACTTTGCAGGAAGGGGGTAGTGGCCGGTGTCGATGTCCGTGGCGGAGCCCCGGGGACGCGCGAAACGGATCTGCTCCAACCGATCAACCTGATCCAGAAAGTCCATGCAATCATGCTCGCCGGGGGTTCCGCCTTTGGCCTGGATGCGGCCGCCGGAGCAATGCGCTTCCTTGAAGAACGCGGCATCGGATTCAATACCGGCGCAGCCCGCGTGCCAATCGTTCCCTCTGCCATTCTGTATGATCTCTCGCTCGGAAATGCCAAGATCCGGCCGGACTCAGCGATGGGATATCAGGCTTGTTTGAATGCCTCGATGGCCAAAGTCGAGGAAGGCAGCGTTGGGGCCGGCGCAGGCGCCAGTGTGGGCAAGATCCTAGGACAAAAACAGGCCATGAAATCGGGCATCGGATCTTCAAGCTTGTCCATCGGAAAAGGAATTGTGGTCGGCGCCCTGGCCGCGGTCAATTCATTTGGGGATGTGATCGATCCTTCCAATGGCCAGATTTTGGCGGGAGTTCGCTCGACCAAGGTCGGTCCTTTTCGAATCGGTACCACGCAGCCCTTCGCGGATACATTGAGTTTGATGCGGACCCTGGTGGGAAGAGCCATTCTGAATTTTGCTTCGCGCGCCAATACGGTCTTGGGGGTTGTGGCGGTAAATGCGGATCTGACGAAGTCGGAAGTGACCAAAGTGGCACAAATGGCCCAGGATGGCATTGCACGGACCATCCGACCGTCGCACACCATGCTGGATGGAGATACGGTATTCGCACTTGCGAGCGGTGGAAGGAAAGCGGATGTATCCACCGTAGGGGCGTTTGCGGCTGAAGCCTTGGGAAATGCCATTCTCCGATCTGTCCTCATGTCCCCTTCCGCGGGAGGATTGCCGGGATTGCGCAATTCCCGATAGAGTCTTTATGGCCGCATTCTTCAAAAGGTCGTTGATCGCTTTATTCGTCGGCTTTGTCTTATCGATTGCCTTGGGGGAAATATTCTTCAAGATATCCAGTCGACCGGTTTTCGATCAAATTTCATTTCTTCTCGTCACAACAGCCGCATGTGGAACCATTGCTTATTTCATCCTGGAGGCGTCCGTCCATCGACCGGCCTTATTAAAAATGCAAAACCCAGCCATAAGCTTTGCAGGATTGGCTCAATATCTTCGAGAGAATGCAATCGGGCTGGGACTGGCTGTCCTTTTTTTCTTGATCTATACATCCATCGGATTGAAACTTAACCGGTCCTCAGTGGATTCAATTGACAATTACCTGGATGCGGATAATTCGACCTGGATGGCGAGAATCGCGGCGCCAGGTGGTTCCTCCCTGGAGATGCGTGGACCCCATCCCTTCGCATATTTCATCCTTCGCCCGCCGGGCTGGCTCTTCATGCTACTTGCAGATGACTTCGCCCTCGCTTCCAATTTGCTGAACACCCTTGTAGGCGGAATAAAAGTGCTCCTGTCATGGTTCTTCTTCAAACGTCTCTACGGGGATCCGCTTTATTCCTTCTTGGTGTCGGCTTTGCTGGGATTGTCCACCTCCCATTTGTTCTTCGGTTCCGTGGTTGAATCTTACATTTTTTCCGCGGCGGCGCTCATTGGATTCACCCTGTTGGTCCAGAGCGGTGGTGCTTCGATCTTCGTCCTGATCGCTTCCAGCCTGCTTACATTTGGAATTACGCTGACTAATTTTGCCCAGAATCTAATTCTCTTCATCGTTTCCCGCCCGAGATGGAGGGAGTTCATTCGATTCTCCGGCTGGGCGATTTCGCTGGGTGTGCTTTTGAGCCTGGCGCATGCGGCCTGGTTTCCATCGGCGAAATTGTTCTACCTGCCATCCGATGCCCGCGCAGAGGAGGAATTCAGTCTCTCGATTTTCGATCAGCCTGCCTGGCGGGCGTTTGGGCGAATCCTGCTATTGATTCGAACCCAGTTGTTGTATACCATCATGGCGCCGCGTCCTTACGTCTTTGGGGAAGAAGTGGGAGGGACATTTCCTCGGTTTAATTTTTTTAAAATCGTGCCAGGCACGTTCTCACTCAGCGCGTATGACGGCATGGGAAATGTCCTGGTCGGATTCTGGGCTATTATTTTGCTTGTGGCCGGGGTGCTTTTTCTGCGGGATCTCATTCGTACTCGCAGCCTGGACCTACGGATGGGCTTCGTGCTCTGCTTGACCTTTAATTTTGTCCTGCACCTAAGCTATGGTTATGAGCCGTTTCTTTATTCGCCGGATTGGGCTTATGCGCTGGTCTTCTTTGTCGGGATGTCCCTGGCGCCATTACGAACGAACCGGCTGTTTCTGGGGATCTTTCTGGTTTTCCTGGTTATGCTGGCACTCAATCAGTATGGGTTTTTCAAGTTCATCTTCCTGACAATTGCCCCCTTTGTTAATCCGTGATGGCTGAAAAAAACGGTTCTTCCTGCATTGCGCAAGTATAAAATTCGCGTGTACTTGCGCGAGATGGGTATTATTCGCGATCGGCGCAGGTCATCTGCATTTCTGCGGTATTCGACTGCTGGATCTATAAAATCCCCAGTACACGTTTGGGTCTTTCTGATGGTCAATTGCGCGGGACGGTCTGTTCGACCGTCCCGCGCATTCCACCTTGATTACTTCTTTTTGCCCTTTAGTTCATCCTTCAGGAACAAACTGAGAACCACGCTAACCAGGCTGATCACCAGGCTTCCAAGGACGGCTGTCCAGAAGCCATCCACGGTCAGCCCGAGGCCAAACGCCTGACCAATGCGGCTGGTCAGGAGCAGCAATCCGGTGTTGATCAGGATGGTGAAAAGTCCAAGGGTCAGGACAATCAATGGGCAGGTCAGGAATTTCAGCAACGGCCGCACCAGGGCGTTCAACAGGCCGATGATGAGTGCCAGCCATAAAACGCTTGTCCAATCCCCGCGCAGCTCAATGCCTGGAACAGTAACGACAGCCGCGTAGAGCGCCACGGCGTTGATTGCCCAGCGGATGATGAATTTGGTCATTCGCTCTCCTTTCGTTATTGATTAATACGCAACCGGTCTCAGAGGGTTGCCTGCATCCAAACGAGAGTTCGCAGTTTTTGAAACCCCGCCGATTGTATGGGGCCGTCGAATTGACCGGTCGGCGCTTCCAGGGTAATGTGGGATTGGATATGAAACAGATCGCGACGTGCACGCAGGAGGAGTGCCGGGACCGCATCCGGATCTGACGCCTCGCCTGTAGCGATGAAAAGGGGTTCCCCGCGCCCAAAGGGAATCCAGGCCAATACGGCTTCGAGGTTGTTCCCTCGAACGGCTGCCCATTGGCGGATATTCGCGTCGGTGAGGAATAGATACAACTGGTTCCACATCCCGGGTGCCAAGCGCTGAAAATCCCAACGTCGGTACCAGGACAAATCCTCCGTGTAAAGGTGGGAAAGCCATCGCTGTTGGATGGGCCAGAATCGCTTTTGGCGCGAGGTGACGGAAAGTCCGGTTCGCAACGCGGGAGCGTTTAGATCCGTGGCGGCCTGCCAGGATGTTCGCTTGGCGAGCTCCACAAATCCGAGCCCCGAGTACAGGAAATGGGCATGCGGATTGTCATCCCGAACATGCAGCCAAACGAAATCCACCCGCTTTTCACGCGCATGTTGCATGGCTCTCACTGTGAGTGCGCGGGCGATCCCACGCCGGCGGACGTCGGGGTGGACAGCAATGTTCGCAATTAAATAGAGACGCTTATTTTTGTGACGGAAAGGGACCAGACTGGCATTCCCCACTATTCGATGATCTTCCTCCCAAACGTAACCGGAAAGCGGCAGCGAAGTGGATTCCGCTGCCCGGCTGGCCCAGCGCAGAAAGGAATGATCCCCTCCAGCCCGCCGCATATCCTGAAGATATTGTTTCCCTTCCATATCCATACTGCTCGAAAAACAAAGTTCGATCAAGTCCGCCACGGCCGGCAAATCCCGAAATACGTTCAAGGGACGCATTTGCTGGTGCAAATCCGGCTGGATGGGGATCGAAATGGACGTCATGCGGGTATTATAGCTGTTAATTCTAACGCAATTCATATGCAGGATATACCAGGCTCAGAAAGTGGTTTTGTTATAATGCCAACATTGCTGAATCGTGGTGAATTGGCACCACGGGAGGAACCCCTTATGATGCGTTTTGACCGATTTACCGAACGGGCGCAGGAGGCTGCGCAGCGCGCGGCGGAGATCATCCAGCGCTATGGTCACAACCAGATCGATACCGAACACATTCTGCTGGCGCTGATCGAGCAGCCCGGTGGAGTCATCCCCCAAATACTCGAGAAATTGAACGTCAGTTCCGACGCGCTCACCGAGCGCCTGGATGCAACCCTGCGCGCCAGCCCGAAAGCCAACATCTTCGGGGGAGGGGCGGGCCAGATCTTCATCACGCCGCGCGTCAAGCGGATCATTGACCTCGCCAATGAGGAGGCCAATCGCCTCAAGGATGAATACATTTCGACGGAACACATTTTTCTCGCGATCCTGACCGAACGCAATACCCCGGCAGCGCGCATTCTGGAGAGCGCCGGTCTGACGCGCGATCGCGTGTACGATGCCATCCAGGACCTGCGGGGAGGGCAGCGGGTGACCGATCCTCAGGCGGAGACGCGCTATCGCACGCTTGAGAAATATTCCCGCGATCTTACCCAACTCGCACGCGAAGGAAAGCTCGATCCGGTCATCGGGCGGGATAACGAGATCATGCGTTTGATCCAGATCCTTTCCCGACGCACCAAGAACAATCCCGTTCTCATCGGAGAGGCGGGTGTAGGGAAGACGGCCATTGCGGAGGGGCTCGCACAAAAAATCGCCTCCAACGACATCCCGGAGATCCTGAGCGGAAAACGAGTGGTCGCACTCGATCTTGGCGCGATGATCGCCGGTTCCCGGTTTCGCGGCGAGTTCGAGGAACGCCTCAAGGCGGTGATGGAGGAGGTCCAGCGAGCCAAGGGCGATATCATTTTGATGATCGACGAGTTGCATACAGTGGTCGGCGCCGGAGCGGCACAGGGCGCGATGGATGCCAGCAACATGCTCAAGCCGGCCCTGGCGCGCGGCGAATTGCAATGCATCGGCGCGACTACGCTGGATGAATTCCACAAGCATATCGAGAAGGACGCCGCGCTCGAACGGCGCTTCGCACCCATCTACGTCGACGAACCCTCCGTGGACGATACGATCAAGATGCTGCAGGGATTGCGCGACCGGTATGAAGCCCACCACAAGGTGCATTTCTCCGACGATGCCCTGGTGGCTGCTGCCCGTTTGGCGGACCGTTATGTCACCGATCGTCATCTGCCGGATAAGGCCATTGATCTGATCGATGAGGCTGCAGCGAAACTGCGCGTCGCGCTGTATTCCATGCCGCCGGATCTCAAAGCGATCAAGGTCGAGTTGGACCGATTGCATGCCGAGGAGGAACAGGCGGGTCTGGAAAGAGATTATGAACGCGCCGCCCAGAAAAAGGCTGAACGCCTGCGCCTCGAACAGGATTACCATGTCAAACGCGACCGGTGGGAGGCGGACCATCAATTGGATGAGGTGGTGGACGTAGACGATATCGCCTCCGTCGTGCATCAGTGGACCGGGATCCCGGTCTCACAAATGATGGAGACCGAATCGGAAAAACTCCTGCACATGGAGGCGCGCCTGCATGAACGGATCATTGGGCAGGAAGAGGCAATTCACGCGATCTCGGATGCCATCCGCCGCGCCCGTTCCGGCTTGAAGGATCCTGCCCGGCCGATCGGCTCGTTCATTTTCATCGGACCTTCCGGTGTCGGCAAGACCGAGCTGGCGAAAGCCCTGGCGTGGTTCATGTTCGACGACGAGGATGCGCTTGTTCGTATCGACATGTCCGAATATCGCGAGCAGCACACGGTCTCACGCCTTTTCGGCGCTCCTCCCGGTTATGTGGGCTATGAAGAGGGAGGTCAATTGACGGAGGCAGTTAGACGCAGGCCCTATCGGGTATTGCTATTCGATGAGATCGAAAAAGCCCACCCGGAAGTTTGGAATGCCCTGCTGCAAATCCTGGATGACGGCCGCATGACGGATGGACAGGGAAATGTGGTGGACTTCCGGAATACGGTCCTGATCATGACCTCCAACCTGGGCACGGAATACGTACGCAAGGGCGGCGCGTTGGGCTTTCTTCCTCCGAAATCCGATGAATCGGATCGCGAATCCCACGACAAGATCGAGAAAGCGCTCAAGGGCGCGTTCCGTCCGGAATTTCTCAACCGCATCGATGAGATCATCATGTTCTCTCCGTTGAGTGTGGAACAGATGGAGCAGATCGTGGTGCTGCAGATGAAGGAGGTTCAGGACCGGTTGAATGAGCACAACATTACCGTCCAATTGACCGATGGTGCCCGCATCTGGCTCGCCAAGGCGGGATACGATCCAACCTTTGGCGCACGGCCGCTGCGGCGCGCGATCCAAAAATTTGTCGAAAGTCCGCTTTCGGTGGAGCTGTTGAGCGGCAAATTCAAGGATGGGGCGCAGGTGATCGTGGACGTGAAGGATGACAAGATCGTATTCAGTACGAATGAGCCTGCCAAGAAATCCAGGCAGCATGTAAATGCTTAGAGTGCATTTGATGTACATTTGACAGAAGAAGATGGGCTGAACCCATCTTCTTCTGTCAAATGGCTTGTGAATTCCCGCCCCAGAAAGGTATGATACGCGGTATGATGGGGCAATTATTTTACTTTCTGAGGTACCATGCAGGATAACAAGAATACTACGATATGGCTCGTGATCGGAATTGTCCTCGCGGTATGTTGCATCAGCGCAATCGCCATTCCACTGGGTGGGTATCTTTACCTGACCTTGGCGGACCCGCAATTCCTGGCAGATCAACCGATCTTATCCATGGATGACGTCGACCCAACGCCGGAGCCCGAGATCACGCGACCAGCGGCTGAATCCATTTCGAAGGAAACGCTCGAATTGCTGCAATCGACGATTGTCCCACCCAACAAGCCCAAGGAGTTGGCCTGCCGCCTGGAGGGAAAGTGCAATATCCCGGATGTCATGGCTTCGTCTGCGTTTCCTCGGGCAGTGGGGGAAACGGAGACATTCTGGGTGACGAATGTGGAGACGAACGGGG
>VGNF01000154.1 GCA_016866195.1 Chloroflexota bacterium
CCCCGAGGATGTCTTGTGCATCGGGAAAGCAGATCACTTCCTTGAATCGATCGGGTAGTCCTCACACCCCGGTGTACCGAGATAGATGATGATTCGCTCGGTTCCATCTGCGATGGTGTATTCCTGGTGGAAGGTGAAACGGATGACCGAATCACCGATGGGAATGGTCGGGTAGAAGCCGTCCAAATAGGCGGAGGGGGAGAGGAGATCCCCCTGCCAGGATTGGTCCGCCAGGGAGATCTGTGTGAGTCGCAGCGTGCGATCCTCGCCCGGCCAGTGACCGGTATCGTGATTCCATTCCACATACAATTGGGAAGTAAAAAGCACATGGTTGGTATTATTGGAAATCCCCATTTCCATAAGGTTATCTTCGATCCTGAGTGGTCCGTGTCCGACGCCGGTTGAACCCGCACAACTGATGCGCGTTGGAGTGATGGTGGGAGTCCGGGTGGGACGGGGGGTGAGGCTTGGGGTGAAAGTCAGCGTGGGCGGTAGTGTGTTCGTAATCGTGGAGATGATCGGCGTGATGGCGGAATACGTTGGTCGTGTGGCTGTAAATACCAACGTCTGTGTGGGTGTATTCGTTTGGAGAGGTGTCGATGTGCGGGAAGGCGTACTGGTTTCAGCAGAAAATCCTGTAGGAAGCGCTGATCCCATGATCGGGATGGAAATGATAAAGGTACGCGCGCTCGAGGATACGATCTCCAGCGGATCGATCGGGACGATCGAAATGATCGGTTCGTAGGATGTGGATACCTGAACGATGATCCTGTCCCCATTCCTCACGTCCAGATCCTCGATCGGACAGCTGTCCCCACTCGGGCTGGGGTCCACCCCGGCAATCGGGATCTGGGTGCCATCCGGTTTCACCCCACGATCGTAGGTGATGTTCACGTCCTCGAATTCGGTAATGTAAGCGGACTGGTTGACCACCTCTCGAATGCCTTCGCAGTCCTGATAATAGGGCGTCCCATCAAAATTCTCTCCGGAAGCAGCACGATACCTGGCTCCTGCACGCGAGGCATTCGTTGTGGAGGTGAAAATGAATGCCAGGCGTGAAACCTCGATGATCCCATAAATGAGCAGGAGCAGCAAAGGCAGGGCGAGAACGAATTCGACCATCGCCTGAGCGCGCCTTCCGAAGGTGAAAAATCCACGCATAATTCCGTGCAGCTGGTTCAAGCTGGTAAAAGCCTGGATACCAATCCGGGAAAGAAAATGATCACGTAGGCACTAATGATGAAATACGGTCCATAGGGAATGAACATCATCAACGCATTTTGGCCGTACCTGCGTTTGGCCACCAGCCATAGGACGATCAGAAAACTGATCGCTCCACCAAGGAGAATCCCTACCAACAGACAAAACCAAATGAGCGGCCAGCCTAGCGTCAATCCAAGGATTGTGACGAGGATGACATCCCCCGTGCCGAGTGCTTCCTCGTCATCCGGTTCGAGACCCGCCAAACGCATGCGCCTCGCCCGAAAACGGGCAACACCAATTCCGATGAGGTAGAACACAAGCATGATCAAAAATCCGCCCAATCCACCCAAGATCGAGTCTGTAAACCCATGGGTGAGGGTGCCTGAAATGAGTCCGATGATCGCTCCGGCCACGCTCGTTGGATGAAGAATCAGACGATGCTCGAGATCAATGAAAAGAACCACCCCCAGATAGACTGTGAGGATCATTCCCGGCCAGTACCCCAGCTTTTCAGGAGGTACATACCAGATGGATACGCTTGCACTCAAGGAGAGGATTTGTACGAACCAGGTTCGCCAGGACCTTGAATGACCGTTCCCGCACTTGGTGAGAGTCAAATAATCCAGTCCCTGGTATCGCGCATCGCATTGATTGCAGGAGGGGGGACTCAGCCTTCGAGTCTTCGGGAGCACGTCGGCCAGATAATTGATGAGCAGTCCGGCGATCCAGCCTGCAAAAACGGGTATGATTGTGGAATAGGTCATTGATTTCATTATAATTCGATTGAATCGTTGTTGGGAACCTCGGTTGCTTATGAAAGCGAATTGTAATTTTCACGGCCGATTCGCCTTTGATCATTAGTGACGGAGAGTATTGGATACCCCGGTCGTTTGCACTCGCTTGTCATCGATTGGGTAAGGAGATGGGTATGGAGGAATTTGTAATCGAAGGCGGAGTTCCGCTTCACGGAGAGGTCGTTCCGGCGGGGAATAAAAATGCCGCGTTGCCGCTTCTGGCAGCTTGTTTGCTGACCGAGGAACCGGTGATTCTGCATAATGTCCCGCAAATACGCGACGTCCAGGCAATGCGTCAACTGGTGGAAAGTCTCGGCGCCCGCATTGATGTAATCGACACGAATTCGTGGAGAGTAACTGCTCGGGATCTGGCCGCCTCCGATCCGGATCCGGAGCTCTGCCGCCGCATCCGCGCTTCCATCCTGATTGCGGGGCCGGTGGTGGCCAGGACCGGAAAACTACGTCTGCCGCCTCCCGGAGGAGATGTGATCGGGCGTCGGAGGCTGGATACGCACATCCTGGCATTGAAATCCCTTGGCGTTACCGTCTCGTATGACCGGTCTTTGGACTTCTCAGGTGGAAATTTGAAGGGGGCGAACATCCTCCTCGACGAAGCCAGCGTGACCGCGACGGAAAACGCGGTAATGGCATCCGTGTTCGCAAAAGGCCAGACGCAGATCCGCAACGCTGCCTCCGAGCCTCATGTTCAGGAATTGTGTCATTTTCTTAATCGCCTGGGCGCGCGGATAGAAGGCATCGGTTCGAATACGCTGCACATCACCGGTGTATCCCGCCTGAAGGGTGGTGAATTTACGATCGGTCCGGATATGCTGGAGGTCGTAAGCTATATCGGTGCAGCGGTGGTCACCCGTGGGAGTATTTGCATCCGCAACGCCGGGGTGAGGTATCTGGAAATGGTCAGCCAGGTGTTCAATCGCATGGGAGTTCATTGGACGACGGAGGGAGACGATGTGATCGTACCTTCCGACCTGCCACTGCGAATCACCCCGGATCTGGACGGGGCTTTTCCGGAAATAAAGACCAATGTCTGGCCGGCGTTTCCGACCGATCTTACCAGCATTGCCATCACGGTTGCCACGCAGGCTGCCGGCTCGATTCTTTTTCACGATTGGATGTTTTCCGGAAGAATGTACTTTACCGACAAGCTGGTGGGAATGGGTGCCCGCATCATCCTTTGCGACCCGTATCGCTGCCTGGTGCAGGGTCCGACCCAATTGTATGGCGAAAAATTGGAGAGCCCGGATATTCGGGCGGGAATGGCGTTGCTATTGGCTGCCCTGGCTGCCCGTGGAACCTCCAAGATCAGGAATATCGTCCAGATCGAAAGAGGTTATGAGAATGTGGATGAGAAATTGCGCCAGCTCGGAGCAAGAATTTCACGCCAGACGGAATAAAAAAAACAGCCGCGGATCAGGCGGCTGTTTATTTATGATCAACACTACGGCTTCATGCTGATGGCTTCTTTACCGACCAGGATTCTCTGCAATTCGTTGTCGCCGATCCGTATCACGAAACTGCCGGAGGCGTTACTCGTATCTCCATTCCGGTAATTGATCCACGCGAAAGCCCACCATGACCCTTTCGGTAATCTTACTGTTAACGTTCCGTTCCTCTTGATATTTGTATAGGTGAGATTTCCGCACTGACCGAAGGCGTTGGGTGTCGACAGGTTCAATGAGATGGAATAAATGTCTCCCTCGGATACGTTTTCAATTCGCATCGGAACAGTGGGTCCGGCTTCGCCCATGTTCAGCGGTTTGAGGCATGTATCCCCGCCGGAAGAAGCCGCGGTTGTAGCCGTGGGAAAAGTCTGCGGGAGTGTGGGAAGTGCCAAGGGTGTGAAGGTCGGCAGCGGGGTGGGGCTCGGGGTTTCAGTGGGGGGCAGGGGAGTTGCCGTGGGAATGGCTTGTTGGGTGGCGGCTACCATGGTCCATGCGGCAGCGACGGCTGTATTTTGAACGTCCACGGGTGCCATCGTCGGAGTGCCTTGAGGACCGCACGCGCTCAACAGCAGGGCGAGTCCAAATAAGGCAGGTAGTACTTTTCTTGACATTTTCTCTCCATTTCTTTCTAGCAAATTCTAATCAATTATTTGACTTCGATTCGATCCTTGAAGATGTTGATGGTTTTCGCCTCGCGGCTTGAAAGGGAAAATCCACCGGTCATTTTCACACCCCCGACCCAACCCACGATCTTACACTTTCCGGAAGGTACGCTTGTCACCACCTTGAATTTCACTGGATACTCGATGATGGTGACGTATCCATCCTGGGTTGTGCATTGCATCGAAATATATGCCTCACTCTTGGATTTGTTCACCAGAGTGATTTCTCCCGAAGGCAAATTGGGCGGTAGTGTACCATAAAATCGCGGATGGAGGGATTCGGCGGTGTTGGTCGGAGCCGGGCTTCCGGTGATGGGCGAAAGGGTGGTCGTGGATGAGGAAGTTGTGATCGTTGCCGTGGAGGGTGTGCCCGTTTGTGCATCGGATGCAGTAGCCGTGGTTTCCGAAAGAGAACCCTGCGTCCCCAGTGTCAGCGTTTGGGAGGGTAGCTCCTCCGAAGTTGCAGTCATCACAACCGGCGTTTGACTAGGAAAGCTTGTGACGGTCGGGAGTGCCTGAAGAGTCTGCCGGGAAAAAACCTCGGCTGTGTCCCTCAGGTCTTGCTCCGAAAGACTTGTCGCCGCGGGGGCAGGGGACAAGGGCAGAGCCGGCAGACAGGCGTACAGCAGAACGCTTGAAAAAAGAATGAGGAGGAGTTTTTTTTCCATTCTCCGCGATTGAGGGTCAGGACCTAATTTTGACTGATGACATCTATGAATTGGGTAACAACATCACGAAGCATCCGCTCCGGCAGCGCCCCGACCTGGCGGTGCAATACTTTTCCGCCGGATACGAACAACAGGGTTGGGATGCCTTGCACGGCAAATTTGTTCATCCAGTTCGGATTCTCGTCGGTATTGATCTTGGCGACGATCAGTTTCCCCTCCTGCTCCCTGGCGATCTTCTCGAGCGTCGGTGCGATCATTTTGCATGGACCGCACCAGGGTGCCCAGAAATCCACGATCACCGGCACCTGGGACTGCATCACCACCTTTTCAAACGATTCATCCGTAACGTGAATTGGTTCTCCAATCATGCTCTGCTCATATCCTTTCCTGCTCATGCCTCCACTCTTCAGTCGCAGCGAATTCATCCACACCGGGAGAGTCTGCTTTCTGGGTGGAGATCGAACGAATTCTTCTTTTGTTCTTCTCCGTGAACTTTGCTTTCTCTGCGGTATAAAAGATTCTCGGATACTCCATCCAAACTGGTGAAGTATAACATGAAAGAACCCCATGATATAATCGCCCGTCATGGCATCTCCAACGAAATGGAGCAGCGGGTTGGAGCGTACAAGCAGGACCGCCTTCGGCCGCCTCGCATCCCTATTGGGATTTTCCGAAATTAACGAGAACTTGTGGGAAGAGGTTGAAGCGGGATTGATCCAGGCCGATCTCGGAATCGAGACGACGAATTCTGTGATCCGATCTTTAAAAAGAATCGCCAGAGATTCAGGGCTGACTCGTGCGGACCTACTTGCGGTTGAATTGAAACGAGAACTTCGTTCAACATTATCCAAGCCTGCGCAGTTCACCATTGATCAACATCCTACGATCATACTGATTGTTGGCGTAAATGGATCCGGTAAGACCACCACGATCGCCAAGCTTGCCCACCGATTTCAACAGGAGAATTTTAAAGTACTGCTCGGCGCAGCCGATACGTTCCGGGCAGCCGCAGTCGATCAACTCCAGGTATGGGCGGAGCGGCTGGGTCTGGACCTGATCGCAGGAGCGCCGGAAAGTGATCCGGGAGCCGTTGCATTCAATTGCATACAAGCCGGATTGGCGCGCAGGGTGGATGTGATTCTGATCGATACTGCAGGCAGGTTGCATACGCGTTTCAATCTCATGCAGGAGCTGCAAAAGGTGCACCGCGTGGTCGGCAAGGCTGTTGCCGGGGCACCACATCAGGTGTGGCTGGTCCTGGATGCAACCACCGGGCAAAATGCCCTGCCGCAGGCGCGCGCCTTCAAGGAGGCGGTTCATGTGAATGGAGTAATCCTTGCGAAATTGGATACCTCTGCCCGCGGCGGAATGGCATTTTCCATTCAACGCGAGTTGGGTTTGCCGATCCTGTTTGCCGGTTTGGGAGAGCAGCCTGAAGATTTGATCCCATTCGACCCGGATGCTTTTGTGGATGGGATATTATCGAAGAACTAGGAGATTACCATGCAGGATGTACAAGAACGATTGCAGGCAGCAATGGCTTTGACGAACCAGCTATTGGAGCGTCTTTGACCTGGAGAACAAAGAAATCCGGCTTTCTGAACTGGAGAAGGAGATCGGACAGCCCGGATTTTGGAATGATTCCAACCATGCCCAGGGCGTAATGAAAACAGCCTCCGGGCTGAGAGCGGAGGTGGATTCCTGGCGGACTCATGCAACCCACCTGAATGACCTGATCGAACTGGCGCGCATGGATGATCCCTCCCTGCGTGAGGAGCTGGAAAAGGAAATCGTCAGAGTCGAAGCCGACCTTGAGAAAAGGGCGGTTGCGGCAATGCTCTCCGGCCCGTATGACCACGATGACGCGATTCTCGCCATTCACGCCGGGGCCGGCGGGACCGATTCGCAGGATTGGGCGGAGATGCTGCAGCGCATGTACTTGCGTTGGGCGGAAGGCAATGGGTATTCCTCCGAAATCATGGACACCACCCCGGGAGAAGAGGCGGGGATCAAGAGCGTGACCATGGCGATCAGCGGTGATCATGCGTACGGATACCTGCGTTCCGAGAAAGGGGTGCACCGGCTGGTTCGACTTTCCCCGTTCGACGCAGCGCATCGCCGGCATACTTCCTTTGCCTTGATCGAAATCCTGCCACAGTTGACCATGGAAGAGGCGGAAATCGATATCCATCCATCGGAAATGAAATTGGATGTGTTTCGATCCTCGGGGGCGGGTGGGCAGAATGTACAGAAAAATGCCACCGCAGTCCGCATCACACACCTCCCAACCGGCATCGTTGTCACTTGTCAGAATGAGCGGTCCCAGACCCAGAACCGGGAATTCGCCATGAAGATCCTACGGGCGAGATTGCTCGAGTTACGGCGCGCCGAACGCGAGGAGGAACGCGCAGTCCTGCGCGGCGAGTACACCAAGGCCGAATGGGGGAGTCAGATTCGTTCCTATGTCCTGCACCCATATCAAATGGTCAAGGATCATCGCACCGATTATGAAGTGGGGAATGCTCAAGCGGTTCTTGATGGTGATCTGACTGGATTTATGGAAGCCTACCTGAAGCAGGCGGACTGACATGCTGAAATTACTTCGGAAATTGTTATTTTCGCGTGAGAATTGCCTGGCTTTGATCGTTTGCCTGATCCTGATCCTGTTGACCATTTTTAGCGCTGATACCACACCCTCCTGGATCTATCAGGGATTTTGATGACGGTCCTTCAGCTGTGTGCCTTTGCTCTGGCAGCTGTATGTATTGGAAAGGCGCCGCGTTTTCGTGGGTCGCTTCTTTTTTCTTTCAATGTATTCGTTTTGTTCTGGCTTCAACCTCCGCAGCCGGTTGTCAGCTTTTCTTTTTGGATCCCGTGTGCCACGCTGGCACTGACGATCGGTTCATGGATCACGATCACTCCTGCGGAAGCCCGCGGGTTGCGGGCAAATTTGTCTTCGTATATCCTCATGGCTGCCATCGTTCTTTTATTTGATCTCAACCGTGAACTTCGAATGGAAGAGGTTTTCATGACGACGACCCCTCCCATCGAGCGGGTGATCGTCATTCTCGGATTGCTGTTGATCCTTTTTTGGATTTTGAGTCGGATTGTTCGCCTGCCGGCAAGAAATGGGAAAGCCCTGACTGAAGATGGAAAGGCAGCCACACGGGTTGGAATCGCAGTGCTGTTGCTCATCCTTCTGATTTTCATTTACCTGAAGACACCCGTGCTCGTGGAAATTTCGCTCACGTATATTAATTTCATACGCGGAATCGAACCCTCCCGCCCAACGATTCCGCTTGCGTGGCTGGGATATTCCTATATCGCCTTTCGGCTGATTCATGTTTTGCGCGATCATTCAAGCGGAAAAGTGCCCATCCTCACTTTTGGCGAATTTGTCAATTATGTCATCTTCTTTCCCGCGCTCGCGGCCGGACCCATCGATCGTGTGGAACGGTTTATCAAGGAGTTGCGGGAACCGGTCCCCCTGGATGCTGGCGCATGGATTCAAGCTGGCCGTCGTCTCCTTCAGGGATTGGTCAAGAAATTTGTCATTGCCGATTCCATGGCGGTGCTGGCTCTCAACGATCATCTGGCGGAACAGGTCCATTCGCCGGTCTGGTTGTGGGTTTTCCTTTACTTTTTCTCACTGCAGATTTATTTCGATTTCAGCGGATACACCGACGTCGCCATTGGCCTGGCGCGCGTATTGGGGGTTCGCTTGCCGGAGAACTTTTCCGGACCCTATCTCAAGCCGAACCTGACTCAGTTCTGGAACTCGTGGCACATAACACTGACACAATGGTTTCGAGCCTATTTCTTTAATCCTTTGATCAGGACAATGCGAGGACGCAAATTTCCAGCGCCCGGCATTATCCTGTTTTCCCAGCTCACCACCATGGTTTTGATCGGACTCTGGCCCC
>VGNF01000155.1 GCA_016866195.1 Chloroflexota bacterium
CAAAATTTACGAATTGACCTGTTCGCGAGGGGCTGCCTTCGATGACTCGCAGTCGTGGTTGGACCAGGTAACCACCTGTACAGCTCCGGTTTTGATTCAGTCTCCGGGTGAAGGAAGAGATTCGTTCAAATCGGTAGTCGAAGCTCTCACCTTGGAAACAGCGATCCTGATGCCGATATTTCGACCGGAAATGCAAATGGTATTGGTAGCCGCGCGAAATCAGCCGAATCCGGCGTTTGGGGATTCGGACCTTGAGCTCCTGCAAATCCTTGCCAGTCAGGCAGCGGCCGCCCTCGAAAACTCGCGGTTGTATGAAAAACAGTTGGAATACGTCAGGAGAGTTGAGGAATCCCAGAGGGCGTTGCTGCAGGCTGAAAAAATGGCGGCTGCGGGAAGGTTGAGTGCGTCCATTGCACACGAAGTGGGGAATCCGCTTCAATCGGTCCAGAATTGCCTGCACCTTGCAAGCCGGGAAGGTCTGCCGGAAGGGAAACGCAAAGAATATTTTGACATGGCTCAGAAGGAACTCGACCGTCTGATGGGTACCGTCAGCCGTCTCTTGGATTTCTACCGGCCCGGCGTGGTATCTTTGGAAAAAGTGGATTTGGGGGACATGCTGGAATACGTATCCAGCCTGATGGGCAAACAGCTATCCGAAGCGAACATCCGGGTATCCATCGACCTGCTCGGGAGAATCCCTTCCATCGCAGCCGTACCAGGTCAAATCCAACAGGTATTCATCAACCTGTGCCTGAATGCGGTGGACGCAATGCCGGATGGCGGCCTGCTGCGGATTACCGCCCGGCCGCAAGGGAGAGGGGTGGAACTCCTGTTTCAGGATAATGGACGCGGCATTCCGCACGATCAGCAATCGAACATATTTGAACCGTTCTTCAGTACAAAGGACGGTGGCACAGGTTTGGGATTGACGGTGAGTTACAATATCATCACGGCGCACGGTGGCACGCTCGAATTGTTACCGAATCAGGCACCGGGTGCTTGTTTTCGGATATTCCTGCCTGCGGGAGAATACCAATGACAAAGAACACCATTTTGATCGTGGACGACGAGCCGGTCGCCCGCCAATCGCTTGGCGATATTCTAAAACTGGAAAATTATAACGTCGCTTCAGCTCCCAATGGTCAGGCCGCTGTCGAATATGTACGCACCCACCCTGTGGACCTGATGATCGTGGATTTGCGCATGCCGGGCATGGATGGTTTGGAGGTTGTGCAGGTGGTCAATCAGCTATCCCCGGATACCGAGGTCGTGCTTCTGACCGCCTTCGGTTCAACCGAATCCGCCATTCAGGCCTTGCGGCTGAGAATCCACGACTATTTGTTGAAGCCAGCCTCCCCAGCCCAAATCATCGCCACGGTCAAGAAGGGATTGGCGCGTCGCAACGCACGCTCAAAGACCATCGGAACGTCCATCACGGACGCCGACGAATCCACCCCGGTCTTTTCTTTGAAGGACGGTACAGTGGTGGATCTTTCGCGCAGGCAAATCAAACAGAAAAATAAGGTGGAACATCTAACCCCCGCGGAGGGACGATTGCTGAGAATACTGATGGAAAATGAGGGGAAAGTATTTTCTCCCAGGGAACTGGTGCTGCTCGTACAAGGATACGATACCACTCAGCGGGAAGCCCCCGAAATCCTTCGTCCCCTGGTCAGTCGATTGTGACACAAGCTCGATCAATTTCCCTCGCTCTCGGAACGAGTGTTAAGTGTGCGCGGGACCGGCTATTTATACGAAAGGGAATAACCCGGTCGGAGGATTATTCATACGGACCGAATACCTCCCTTGGCAGGTCCGGAGAGCGGATCCAGGATAGCCACCCCGTCTTGCCCGATGGCGGATGAGGCAGGGGATCTTCATACATGACCAATATCAAACTCAAGCCGAGACTCAACGCCCCAAGCCATTGAGGGAGTGTCAGACTTTCCCCGAGCCAGAGATGGCTGAACACGATAGCAATCAATAATTCCGCCAAACCCAGCAAGGCGGTCTGCATCCCGCCAATTTTCTTCACGCCGAGAAATAAAGCCACCCGCGAGGAGAGCGTGACAAAGGCCAGGGCATAAATGGGAAGCCAGGAAGTCCCATTCTCAGGGATACTTCGATCAAAGATCAGGAACGCGGGCCAAACTACGAGGCTCATGGAAACGAGCGTATAGAGAGCCACGGTCGGTGCAGGCACTTCGTATAGAACTCTCTGATTAATCGGCAAGTGCAGGGCGTACAAAACAGCCGCTCCCAGCATCAAAAGGATTCCGACCGTATCGGGAGGCTGCTCCGGGTTGCGGGTCAACAACAATACCGAAAGGGTCGCAAGACCGATGCGGAAAAAAGTGAGTCGGCTTGGCGGTTGATGGTCCAGAATCAACCATATCGCCACGAAAAATGGGTAAAGTGAATAGAGCAACTGTCCCAGGCTGGCATCGAGCCGTTCCAGCGCCAAATAATACAGGATCGAACCAATTCCATTGGTTGCGCCAGCAATCATGCAACCGATCAATCCGATGGGAAAGATGTACAAGTATTTCCGATAAAAGATGATCACGACCAGCAACAAGGAGCCGGCAGCCAACCCGGTACGAAACGCTACTGTGGCGAGAGGCGAAATGCCGGAATTGATCGCAAGCTTCCCAAAAACCGGTGCGAGGCCGAGAAAGAATGCTGAAGTAATAGCCGACAGAATCCCAGCTTTGGTTTTTGTATTAAGGACCACCAACCTCCCAATCTGGATTTTCAATGGTTAAATCACTTGATCAAGGACTTTACTTCGTCGAGGAATTCGTCGTTAAGGAAATCCCCCTTCTGCATCAAGGCTTGAATTTGTCCGCTCAATCGGCTTTTTTCCGAGGGGGTCAATTCCTTGGCAGTTGTCACAATGACAGGGATAGTGGCTGTATCCGGGTTGGACCGAAGGGCTTCCAGGACTGCGAATCCGTCGATTTCCGGCATCATGAGGTCCAGGATGATCAGATCCGGAAGTTCCTTTTGGATCAATTCGAGGCCTTCCCTGCCATTGTTTGCCTCGAGGATGAAGAAATTCCCCTGCGATTGCAGGATTCGGCGAATCAGCCGCCTGGCTTCAGCTGTATCTTCCACGATCGCCACTTTAGGAAATCTCTGGGGTGCCACTTGAGTCAGAGCGGCGAGCAAACCCTCTTGTGGAGTGTCCTCCTTGCCCGGGAATTTCACATCCCGCGACCAGTTATCCCCGAGCAGGAAAGGTTCCGCAGGCATGGTGTGACCCGTGCAGTTCACCACCACGGTGTCGCTGGTCTTTATCACTCCAGCTCGAACCAATTTGAACAATCCCGCAAACGCCACTGCCGCTGCTGGTTCGGAGGAAATACCTTCCATCTTGGCAAGAACGTGCATGGCGCGGAAGGCTTCCTCATCAGTGACGCTCTCGAATACGCCTTTCGTATCCTGGACAATGCGGCGTAGAAATTCATAGGAACGGCCTGGATCTCCAGTCGCAAGCGTTTCGATGAGCGTTTGGGGTGAGGTAATGGATTCGACTTTTTCAAGCCCCTTTTTCCAGCTCGTCACCATGGGTGCGCAGCCTTCCGCCTGAATGGGTGCGAAGGCCGGAATTCGCTCGATCCAGCCCATTTCCTTCATCTCACGAAATCCCTTGTGGATCCCGAGAGGTCCCATCCCGCCGCTGATGGCCTGAACGTACCAATCTGGTGTGATCCAGGGTATTCCGGCCCTTTCCTCCTGGATCGCGGTCATCTGCTCCGCAATTTCAAATGCGATGGTCTTCATTGCCTCGATCGAGGTGATGGTCCTGGCTCCCATGTCCTGGTACAACCCTCGCTGACGGGCAAACTCAAAGGCCACCTGTTTGCATTGATCGTAGGAGCCGGTGATCTTGATCACCTGGCTTCCATATAATGCGATCTCACGCATCTTCACTGACGGCACAAGGGAGGTGACGAATGCCCATAGTTTCACACCGGCCCGTGAGGCGTATGCGGAATAGGAAATCGCCACATTGCCGGTGGAGGCTGCCACCATTTCCGTGATGCCCGCCTCCTTTAATGCTGCGATGGTAATGGCTGCCTGTCTGTCCTTGAACGAAGCGGTTGGTCCCTGGCGTTCGTCCTTAATGTATATGTTGGGGCACCCAAGCAGCAATCCCAGATTTCCCGCCCGCAAGAGAGGGGATCCCCCCTCTCCAAGGGAAAGGCTTTCGTTGGGGTGGTTGATCGGAAGGAGTTCGCGATAGCGCCATAGATCGAATGACCGGCCTGGGAGCAGGCCGGGCAGAGTGTTCGCGATCGTTTCGTAATCATAAAGGGCTTCACGCCACTGACTGTTGCATTTCGGACAATTCGTGGAGGTTGGGTAGTAAGGGGTTACATGCCCACAATCCACGCATTTGATGGTAAAAGCCACGGTCTGCGCCTCTCCCGCGGGATTCAATCCACCCGCAACCTGTCCAAAGCCCTCTGAAGAGAATTCAGCAATTCCTGTTCCGTAAAGGATCCTTTCGACAGCAGTCGTTGACCGAATAGATTCAATTGCTCCCTTTGTTCAAGGGTGAGTTCCATCCCGCTGATCACGATCACGGGGATGTCCCTCAAATTCGGGTCGGCTCGCATGTTCTCAAGTATCATAAATCCATCCATGTCCGGCATGAACAGGTCAAGAATCACGGCATGGGGCGGACTACCGGAGGAGATCATATCCCAGCCTTTCTTGCCTCCTTCCACTGGAATCGGTTTGTATCTGGCGTCATCGCTCAGCATCTTCGTCAAGAGCCGCAGGTCGTTTGGATCGTTGTCCACGATCAGCACTTCACGGATGGACCCATCGGAATTCAGCCGGTTGAGAGCACCTACCAGTTCCTCTTCCAGGATGGGTTTGGTTAGGTAATCGGCTGCACCCAGGCTGAATCCCTTGTCTTTTTCTTCTATGATGCTGCAAATGATGACGGGGATGGCGCGTGTATCCGGATCGCTCTTGAGTTGTTCGAGGACCTGCCACCCGTTCACCCCGGGCATCATGATGTCCAGTGTGATGGCGAACGGTTTTAAATGCCTGGCTCTGTCCAAACCACGGCTGGGATCGGTCAGTGGAATGACCTGGTATCCCTGAGGTTGCAGATACCTTTCGTACAAACCGATCACCTGGGGATCGTCATCGATGGCCAATACCACGCGGCCGGGACCTTCCTCTTGTCCTTCAGCGGTTTCACGACGGAAAAGCGGCAGCGAGAAAGTGAATGTGCTTCCCTGGCCGAGTTCGCTTTCCACCCAAATCCGTCCCCCGTGCATGCTGATCAGGTGGTGTGAAATGGAAAGGCCAAGTCCGGTCCCGCCTGTCTTGCGAGTGGGCGAATCGTCAACCTGCGAGAAAGCCTGGAAGAGTTTGTCCTGATCTTCTCTTGAAATGCCCGGTCCCGTATCGGTTACGGCGACTTGAATCTCCATGCGACCAGCAGGTCCTTGTCGCTTGCGAACTTCCACCGTGATGTCTCCCTCTTCGGTGAATTTGGCTGCGTTCGCGAGCAGGTTGATCATGACCTGCCGCACACGGATCGCATCCGCGCGAACCGTCGGAAGGTCGGGTTCGACGATCCGTTTCAGCTGGATGGGTTTATCCTTGATCAGGCCGGTCATCGTGGAAAGCACGCTGTTGGTCACATCCGTCATGTTTACTTCGTCGAAGGCGAGTTCCATCTTGCCGGCCTCGATCTTGGCCAGGTCGAGGATATCGTTGATCAGGCTGAGCAGGTGCTGGCCGGAATTGTAGATGGCGGTGAGATCCTGTTGCTGTAGTTCGGTCACCGGGCCGTCAATGCCCTTGAGAATTACGCGCGAAAACCCGATGATCGAGTTCAACGGAGTTCGCAGCTCATGGGACATATTGGCCAGAAACTGGCTTTTGACCCGGTCCGTCTCTCGCATCTCCTTGACCGCCTCCTGGGAAAGTTCGTAAGAGCGGGCGTTGTCGATCGCGATCGCGACTTGATCTGCCAGGGTCTGCAGGACCGAGATTTCGTCCTCTTCAAAAGAGTTCGCGGTCATGGATTGAATATCCAGCGCACCGATGATGCGGCTGCCGATCTTCAAGGGAATAGCTGCCTCTGCCTTCGTTTCCGGCAATAGCGGATTGGTCGTGTAGAGCGGTTCCGTGGTGACGTCATTGACCACGATCAGCTGGCCTTCGGAGGTAACCTTCCCAACGATCGTGTTCGGATTGACCGACACGCTGTATTTGCGACGGATCAATTCCGCACCCGCCTCCCCTGTGCCCTCTCGCAACATGGCTTTGAAGCCGGTCTCTTCCACAATATAGATGGCGGCGAAGTAGAATTCAAACCGTTCGCAAATTAGGTTAACCGTTCGGCTGAAGATCGTATTCAAGTCCAGCGTGGAGGTGACCAACCGTCCGATTTCTGATGACACGCCGAGATATTCGTTTTGGCGACGGATGGCATCTTCAGCCATCTTGGTTTGGGTCAGATCGTGGTGAACGGCCAGGAATCCCAGGATTTGCCCCTTCTCATCCAGGATCGGGCTGTTCGTACCAGCGATGGCGATCAACCGCCCATCTTTTCTACGGTTGGTGATCTCCCCAGTCACTGTCCCGCCGCTTAACAAGGTATCCCAGAATTTCTTGTATTGTTCCTTTGTAAGCAATCCTGATTGAAGGATGCGCGGATTCTTTCCGATCACCTCGGCGGGTGGGAAGCCATAAACTTTTTCAAACCCGGAATTCGCGTATTCGATCGTCCCGTTAGGATCGGTGATGAATACCGCGTCATCGGATTTCTCAATTCCCAATTGGAAACGCAGGATCTCCTGGTTAAGCGCGGCCAGTTGTTCATTACGTTCGAGGGTCTGCTGGAACAGGCGGGCGTTCTCAAGCGCGAGCGAAAGTTGATCGACCACCTGCTTGATCAGGAGCTGCTCATCGACCGACCATTCCCTATTCTGGGCATCGTCCACCACGCGTAGTGTAGACCATTCATTCTGTCCTGTTTGAAAGTTAATCGAGTAGTTGGACGGAGCTGCGATTTCGTGTATATCGCGGGAGACCGCTCGCTCGGGAGGGATTAGCGCTGCGGTATGGCGTTTTGTCTGTCTTACTGGGTGGGGGAAATCTTGTTTTCGTTCGAAAGGTTCATGAGTTGGTGGGAATACCCTTGTTCCATCAAGAGCTCCCAGAGGTGGCGTGGTTTCGATGGGTGGTGCGATATTTCCTTCCATCGAATGGGGTTCTGAAGAAACCGGACCTGTCTCATGTGGGGGATTGACGGATTCGGAGAGTGATTCCTCTAACAGGGTGGCATCTGATTCTGAAGGGGAGGGCTTGTTGACAACCGGCTCGGGTGTTGGTAATGGTTCGAATGGCGGAATCGGCTTAGGTTCGACTTTAGAAAACTGACCCGGTTCAACCGGCAGTACTTGTACAGTCGGCAGTTCCGGCGCGGTTTTCGATGAGCGAATTACCCTGCTGGTGGACTCCTCGGGGGTAATGCCCCGGAAGAGTTTGTCAAGCCGTTTGTCGATTTTCTGTTTCTTTGGCATATTCCACAAGTTCCTGAGCGAGCACCCGATATTGCGTGGATCCTCGAGCGCTGGGCTTGTAACGTGTGATTGGCAGGCCGGCGATCGGGCTTTCGCGCAATTTTGTGTCGATTTCGATCACACACTGAAATACACCCTCCCCGAAGGTGGATCGGAGTTGTTCATGAATGTTGCGATGAGTGCGATTCCTGCGATCCAACATTGTGACCAGAATCCGATAGGCCAGGGCAGGGTTGTCCTCCTCCCGTATCTTGCGTATCAAAGTCATCATGTTTCTTAAGGCGTACGCGGAAAAATATTCCGCCTGGGTGGGGATGATCAGCAGGTCGGCGGCGGTTAGAGCATTCCGGGTAATGGCTCCCAGGGCGGGTGGGCAATCCAATAAAATATAGTCATATTCCATCGCGTCGGAATTAAGAATTGCGTTGCGCAGGATCGTGGTGTAGTTGTTTCGAACCGGAAGGAATTGCTCCGAGCTTTCGATACGGGAATTGGAAGGGACCAGATCGAGCAGTTCCATATCCGTAGTCCTGCGCGCGTCGAGGAGAGGGGCGTTATCCAACAGGACGTGACTGGAGGTCATCTCCGATTCTCCCGGTTCAAACCCAAGAGCCAGGGTCAGGTTGGCTTGTGCGTCCAGATCGATCAACAATATTTTTTGATTCATCTCAGTCAGGGCTGCGCCGAGGGATAGGGTGGAGGTGGTCTTGGCGACACCTCCTTTCTCGTTCGAGATTGCGATAATTTTCATCATGGTCTGTTACCTTTCAAGCTCTGGCTGACCCGTCGAAGGACCTGATTTTTGCGAAACGATTTCCACCCGGGAGGCACCGAGCACATGCTGCAATTGCTCAACTGCAGCTTTCATCATCTCCTGGGGATCGTTGGTTGTGCGAATCTTGGATGTGATTTCTGTCACCAGCCGTTCTCGCGATGCCCGCGAGGAGGTCTCCTCGAACAAGCGGGCGTTATCCAGCGTCAAGCCCAGACGCTCCGCAACCGCTTGAACGATCGCAACTTCATCCTCATCCCACTTCCTCTTGGAAGAGACCGTCCGGACGTTCAGCATCCCTATCTCCTGGTTACGGACTCGGATGGGAACGGAAATTACTCCGGCCTCGGGG
>VGNF01000156.1 GCA_016866195.1 Chloroflexota bacterium
GGGGAGGCGAAGGAGCAGGCAAAGGCGGAGAAGGAGGCCGAGGCGGCAAAGCAGGAAGCTTACGAAGCCTTCAAGGAAGGGGAGCGGGACACGACCGCCGCGGATGCCTGGCTGGCGCAGCAGGCTCGCGCCTACGACGATATAGAAAACATACGCGCCGCGCGGGTGATCGACCCACCACCACCTTCGATTTGGGACATAATAAAGAAAGCTGCGGCCGATGCTTGGGAGACCACCAAGGCTTTCGTGCAGGAAAAAGTCGTCCAACCGGCAAAGGATGCTTTTGATAAAGCTGTAACGACTGCACAAAACATTGTTGCAACAGTGCACAATAAGTATGAGGAAGTCAAGAAAGAGGCAATACAAAAATGGGAGAATACCAAGCAATGGATGTATACACACATTGTTCAACCTACAAAGGAGGCCTGGGACAGTGTGAAGCTATACTATAGCCCTGCAGCCGAATTGAAATGGGACCCTGCGCTTAGACCTATCGAGAGTTTCCATCAAGATCAATATAATGTGACCAGTGGGACAGGTGACGTAGAGTGTGTTACCACTACGGTTGTGATGGTAAGAAACATCATGAATGAGTATCTTGCCCATCTCTCGAATCAATCTCAACTACCCGACCTGACGGTTGATGGATATATTAAAGATCTGGATAGCAAGGGATTCGAGGAATTGAAGTATCGCATTCCATCGAACACGCCTGATCTCTCCCTTCCCATAATTGGGCCTATCACAGATAGCTCCCCGGCGGGCTGGATGCATCCGAGATTTCAAATGCCATACGCGCTGAACGAATTTGCCGCTGAGTTCGATCGAGAATATGGCTACTCGTACACAATTGAGCAAAGTTCAGGGAATTCCTATCTTGACATTGCACGGAATGTACGGGAGGGGAATTTAGTAATCATCCATGGAATGTGGAATGTAGATCCTTCTCAAACCAACCCACTAACCAACCTACACGCTTGGATCGGTGGAACTCCTCACACGTTAGGACCTGTCATCTCGATGGATGCCAATTCAATCACTATCCTCGACACAGGCGCGAAAAATACGTATACCTTTACAAGGGACGAGTTCATGAAGTTTTGGGGCGAACCAACCAATGTTCAAGTTCCATGGCCCCAATGGCTCCCTGAGACGCTACGAGTGAAAGTGACGCCCATCAATACTTATACACCACCATGGACAATGACTGTAATCACTCCTGACGCAGTTGTGTCTCCAACCAGCGCGCCGGCTTCCTCACTGACCGATACGACAACATCCACTCCACAACCTTGAGGAGAATAGATGGCTTCTTCAAGACGAAAAATCGTTTCAATTTTCCTTCTTCTACTAGTGGGCATATGCCTCACTTTGCTGGTTCTGTCAATTGCATGCAGTCGCTCTCTCAGCCAATCTTCTACCGCTACTCCGCTCCCCTTTACTGTCGCCGACGCATTCCCAGCCACCGATATAGTCTATCGCGCAGCTAGCGGTTTGGGCTTTATTAACGCTGATGGTTCGGGCGGCACCACGATACCTTTTAAACTTGTGTACATTGACTTATTCACCTCGTGGGACAGCCCGCTCATTGCTGGTGATGGGGAGACACTTATCGTAACGGACACTAACTACCCAGGAAATGTAGGAGACATTTTTGTTGCCCATGCTGGAGATATTGTAGTAAATTGCAAGTGGTATGGGATTCCCCGTCTGGCAGTAGATGAACACTATGTCGTGCTCGAAACCTTTGAAGGTCAGGAAAAATACCTGCTTGAGGACTGTGGGATGGGGAATCCACCTGAAAAAGTTTATCCCGGCGTCGTTGGTGCATTGTCTCCAGATGAACAATATTCTGCGGAAGCGGACCGGGGAGAGTACGGCGCATACACGGAACCCAATATCGTCATCCACAACCTCGAAACAGGCGAGAAAAGGATCATCGGAGAGGGAGATTTTCCGGTCTGGTCGCGCGATGGGCACTGGCTGTCATATACCGGAGTTGATGGGATCTACATCGTTCAAAATATCCCAAATGTGGAACCCAGGCGTTTGATTGCTCTCGAAAGCCCAGAGCCAAGTATCGGGGCACTGGTATATGAATATCGCCCCTCTAGCGAATATTTCCCTCCCATCGGCAGTTGGTCTCCGGATGGAAAGTGGTTGGTGTATCATGATTACCAAGAGAACCCGAACACTTTCCTCGGCGTTGATGTCGCGCCCTCCTACTCCATCGTCAAGGTAAACGTGGAAACAGGGGAAACGACCAAGCTGCTGGATGGTGGATTGTCCCCGTTCTGGCGCTGGCCGGCTGAAGAGAAATGAATGCCAAATGCTTTCGGTATGCTGATCCTTGGAATGGAGATTTGGTCACGCCTGCGGAGATCGAGGTCGTGGAGGATGCGCGTGTTCGTTGGGATGATGTTCATGACATCGGGTGCATACCTGGTTTGGAGGTCGTAATGGCTGGGCGAAGGGCAACACTGCTTATCCCCTTGCTGCTTCTGCTTGTCTACGCGGTTGCTCTGGCAGCCTACCCGGCCATCGCGAACCGGGTTGGCAACGCGCTGATTATTGTGTGCCTTGGGTTGGCATTATTGTTCATCATCCAAAACAATTGGCATGCTTTCACGCTGGGGAGGATTTCGGGATCGAAATTCGTACGCAACATACTTCTTGATGTGCTTGGTTTGCTCCTCACCATCACCGCGGCCTCGTACCTGGGTCGCCTGGCAGGGAACTGGCTGGGCGTATCTTTCGGGGGTTGGATCGGAGTAATCACAGGTTTGGGGATTGCTTTCGTCGTCTCATGGTCCGTCTGGAGGACCTGGGGCAGGGTGAGTTGGATTCTGACTGGGTAATATGCAGGAGGCTTGGAGAGGGGAATACCACCCTGACGTGTTGAACGGACCCAAACGGATTGGTTTATTTGATGGCAAATGAAAAGGGTCGCGAAACACGAAAAACCGTTCAGGTATAATCGACTTCAATGAAGACCGCGCGTTACTTTGAGGAGCAGGTCCTTCGCAAACGTCCATATCTTAAACGTGAGTGGTGTGAAAGGGCTCTTCAAGACCCAGTCCACAGGGAAGTTCAGCCTGATGGGCGAATACGGTACTGGATCTTTATCGAGGAATTGGATAAATACCTGCGCGTTGTGACGCTCGACGATGGAGAAACTGTTTTAAACGCCTTTCCAGATAGAAATTTTGAGGTATGAAATGAAATTTCAATATTATCCCGAAACCGACTCGCTTTATATTGACTTATCCGGCAACCCCGGTGCTGATTCGCAGGAAGTCGCTCCTGGCGTGGTTGTGGACTTTGATGCCCAAGGCAATATCGTTGGTATTGATATTGATCGTGCCAGCAAGATCATCGATCTTTCCCGACTGGAGGCAAATTCCCTGCCCTTGGCGGACTTGCACATTGCAGGGGTAAAACCCTAACCATGTCAATCGCTCGAAATTGACCATAAGGATTACTAGACCGTCCCTGGGGGCGCAGTCACCCTGGTCACAACCTTGCTCGGCGTGGGATCGCGGAGCATCCCCGCCGAGAGGTGACCAAAGGTCTCCCAAGGGGATTGCTTGAGTTTGAGACCTTCGGTCATTTTAAGCGCAGGTCAACCCCTTACGGGGTGCTGCGCGAAGACCATACGCCAAAGGGGCGGCACAGCAAGCGACGCGTGAGCAGACGGTCGCGCTCACCGCGCTGAATGCGTGGCAGGCGCAATATCTCAAAATTGCCCGCGTAGCCCTGCGCACTAAGCCCCAACTGCTTGAGAAAATAGGCATACCTGCGCGGGAGTGAATGGATGCGCGTGGGGACGGGGAGGGGTAATTGACTTCCTCTCCAAAGTGCCCTTATACTGAAATCAGTCACTGATGGATGGAATTTGCACAACCTTCCATCCCATTCACAAAAAGGAGATTCCACAATGGACGATCTTGTTAAGGCTTTGGGACCGGCCTTCGCGGCCGGCTTCGCCATTCAACGGCTTCTTGAAATCCTTGATCCGCTCCTGGACAAGGTCAATTTCATCAAGGACTACAAGAAGGTCACTATCGGCATCGTCTCCCTGCTGGCCGGCCTGGCTCTGGCGTTCGGTGTCGGACTGCGCGTCCTGCAGCCTCTTGGTGTGGCCAATGCAGATCTGTTGGACGCCATTGTCACCGCCCTGGTGGTCAGCGCGGGAACCGAGGGCTTCAACTCGATCATGAAGTTCCTGGGTTATACCAAGGAGGACAAGAAGGCCGAGGCAGCCGATAAAAAGAACCGCGCCGAGACCCATGCTCTTGAGAAGCTTACGAGGGCGGTCTAGCGGCATGGAAGTCCCGCGCGGGCGGGCATTTCTGTTCGACCCTCATCCCCCATTGGATGATCACGAATGGGAGATTTTGGATTTTCCTTATCGCGGATTCTGGCAGAGTGACGGGGGGGACTACTCCAATCCCAGCCAGGTCACAGCCAGCACTTCGGCGTCGATGGATGCAACTTCAGACAGTTCACGATAAAAAGTATCGAAGGTGGTGCGGTAAATGATGTAACCCTTCCCCTTGTCCGGAGCGAAGAAGAGCAGGTTGTTATCGAGGGTCCAGATCGGAAGGCGGGTCTTTCCGGAGAAGATCTGGCCGATCTCCACACCCGGGCCGCTGATCCAGGCTCCGGGCTGGCTCTCATCCATGCTGGTCCAGCCCCAGATGACCCCATACATGGCCACATCGAGATTTTCAGAGGTCACATTGACAGGTGACACTGCCTGGTCCATGCTGCCGCTGCCGAAGGTGGTGAGGCCTCCGTTCTCAAAGCGCACGGTGAAGACCCAGTCACCCGGTTCCCAGGGATCGATCCGTACCACGGCGTCCTGGCTGACCGAGACGGGCGTGCGGTCCTCGGCCGTCAGAAGATACAGGCCGCTGCTGTTGGCAAACAAGACCTGGCCTCGCCAGCCGAAGCCGGCAGCCGCGGCGGAGATGAAACAGTCCTCGTTCAGCATGACCTTATTTGTGGTATCGATGTCGAAAAGGCGCAGTGCCTCACTGCCGCACTCAGGAGTCCAAGTGTCGAGCACGGCGGTCGTATTGTCCAGCCAGCCGATCAGTTCCTCGGCACCTCCCTGCGGCACATACAGCCAGGTGACGTTCGTCCCGTCGCCGCGCACGGACCATACACCGGTGGTATCGAAGCCGGCACCCGTGCCGAACGTATCGGCTCCCAAATAAAGCAGGTGGCTGCCATCCGGCGCCCAGGATGGCCAGTAGTTCTGGGCATCGTCCTGGCTGACACGCTTGACCTGCCCGGAGACGGTATCGTAGAGGTAGATCTCGGCCGAGGGTCCGTCCATGACGCCCACAAATGCGAGCCGTGTCCCGTCCAGGGACCAGGCGTAACTGCGCTGCTCACCGACAGCGCGCAAGGCTTCAAAGCCAGGATCGCCCGGACTCGCGTCTGCGTAGGTTTCAGTTTCCGGAGAGGTCAGGTCGGTGAGCTTGGTGACTTGGCCGTCCGGCAGTGATAACAGGTTGAGCGCCATGTGATGGAAATCATAGCCGCCGGGCGAGATAAAGACCACCTGGCTGCCTGCCGGCTGTACTGCGTACCGCAGGTCGCCGTGCCAGTAGTCGACATTTGTGAGCTGCGCCATCCCGGACCCGTCCGGATTGGCGACCCACAAACCCTGATCGGTCTCCATCAACAGCCAGGGACCCTCCGCGTTCAATCCACTTGTATCGACGGTTAAAGGCTGGGGGGGCAGCCGGGTTGGCGGCGCCTCTTCGGCCGGGGGATTGGTCGGCATGAGGCTGGTCAGGAATTGACAACCCAACCCGGCGATCAACAAGAGGCCGGTGAGCAGGGCGATTCTGGACTTGGGGATCCCGGACTTCTTATTCATTGTATTCTCCTGTATGATGCAAAAATAATTGGACGATTCAGCCCGCGGCATCGTGTGCGGCTGTCACCTCCAGCGTATACCAAAGCCTGCACAAAGGCAAGAGGCGATTATTTCCTCCAATTAGAACCATCCACACAAGGGTAGATAATTTCAGCAAAAGTAATCAGACCTTATTCGGGCGATTCAATCGCATGCTTGTATTTAATAAACTCCCGTGCTAGTATGATGAGTGGAGTGCTTCCTCCGATAAAAAAAGGGGGGGCACTTTTCCGGCCATCCCAGATCGTCCCTTCGGTGAAAAATCCCGGCGCTCATGGATGCAAAACGGTCAGCATGGAAAGAAGATGATACATGAAAAATCCATCGAATATCCATCTTCGGCGATCAGCAACCTTGCTGCTGGCCGGCATGCTGTTCTTGGCATGCAGTTTGTTTCCCTTTGGTGTGAGTCTCCCGGAAACAGCGGCGGAGCAACCTGCAGGTGCAGCGACAGTCGCACCCGCTGACGGGACTGAATCTGCCGCGATTCCCACAGCCGAAAGTACTGCCACCCGCGGCCCTTATTCCCTGGAAATCAGCGACAGCTATCCGCTGGATGTGGCCAGTGGCGTACTTGGCTTAAGTATGACTGCCAGTCCGGGGAAAGTCTGGTTAGGTACAGGAAAAGGAACGATTGAACAAGTAGACTCACAAAGCGGCGCCTTTGTTCAAAGCATTCCATTGATCACCGGGGAAGGCCTGGGATATTACCTGGTCGCCACGCTGGAATTTAACGGTCAATATATCGCCGCTCTTGAGGTAAGCAGGGACCTGAAAAGCATAAATCTTTTTGCCATCGAACCGGGTAGTGGTAAAGTGGTCAATCAGTGGGATATGCAATCGCCTGAATGGAGCGAAGAATCGCGCATGTTTGCATCCGCAGCCACCGTTTTGGGGGTCTCACCGGGCAAGATCTGGGTGGACGGCCATGTGATCGATACACAGACATTCGAAGTAAAAAAAGTGTCGATGCTTCCCATGACCCGCTTTGGATACAACGGAAAGGGTTGGATGTGGATCACCGGGGACTCAGGGGGGAGTTGCGACGATTTGATCTTTGTCAACACCGATGACCTTTCTGAAGTTGTCTGCCAACCTCGCCTGCCTTTTATGATCGAACCGAATGACGTTTACCCGGATGTCAGCATCATGGCATTGGCGGGAGATAGGATCTGGATGGTGACCGGGGGTGAAGGAGGCGGTCAACCCCTGACGATAACCGCCTACCCGGCTGATATGGATCAGCTCATGAAAGCGACGAAACCGCTGGCTAAAGTTACTTTGATGAATAAATCCCATCAGATCAAACTGCTTTACGCGGGAAATTATCTGTGGTTGTTGTGGAAGTCCGGGGACAAACGCGGCTTTCTCTACCAGTTGGACCCGCAGACGGGTGTGACCATCAACAGCCTGGATCTTATTGGTGGTCAAAGGGGCAATGGCTTTTCTGACCCGCAAGATATTGCTACAGAAGGTGATAATTTATGGATATTGACGATAGGTAAGTTACTGCGTGTCAAATTGCCATAGGATGTGGATATACAACTTTCATGCACTCAGCTTTGGGAGGCCGTAATGAAAATGAAACCTAGTTGGTTCTTTATTATTCCGGTTGTTTTATGCCTGGCGTTTTCAGGTTGCACGAACACATCAACATCCAATTCCTCAACCACTGAAACCCTTCCGCCCGCCACCACACTTGCATCAATCCCCGCCTCCGTTCCACTGCCATCCCTGACTCTTGAGCCGGGAGATTTCTATTTCAGCGTGGATGGCCAGACGGGATTCGTATTCTCACGCAATGTGGCTGGCTACCAGCAAACACATTATGAAACCCTCCTGAAATGGACCGCTGCCGGAGGCAGCCGGATCGCACGAATTTCACTGGACAGTATGGGGATGGGATATACCAGCAGCGGCGAAGTGGATGAAGCCTGGGCCAGGCAATGGGAGCGGATCTTCGACTATGCCGAAGCGAATGGGATCTACATCCTGCCCGTCTTTTCCAGCTGGTATGACTGGAACGCCGGGGCCGGGTACTCGACTTGGGCTTCCAACCCGCTGAACGCTGCCAACGGCGGACCGGTTCAGAATCCTCTTGAGCTTTTCGAGGCTGGATCGCCCACCCAGGTCCTCTGGCTGGTATGGATGGAAACGCTTGTACAACGTTGGCAGGGTCGGGAGAACGTTGCCGCCTGGGAGATCTTCTCGGAAGTCAACCTGGCCTCCAACCCGACCGAAGCAGCCGGCGTGGATTTTGTCGACCGGGCAGCCGCGCTGATCCGGGCCGCCGATCCATCCGGGCGACCGGTGACTGCTTCGATCGCCGATACGGGCACATGGCCGAATTTCTACCGGGATGCCTCCATCGACTTCATCAACATTCATCCTTACCCGCCCTCCGCGCAACTGGACAGAACCATCATCACGGAAGTTCGCAAGTCCCTGGCCCGATATCACCGGCCAGTCCTTATTGGCGAGTCCGGGCTGAGCGCTGAAACCCCGGACAGCAGCGCCGGGGGAGCAACGATCAAAGAAAACGCCCCACTCGGCATTCACCATGCCATCTGGGCGGGTATCGTCTCGGGGGCTATGAACGGGCGCGCCTTATGGTGGGAAGACGGCGTCGGGATCTATTTCTCCAGCCTGGGTATCCCCTGGATGCAACAGTACAGTACGGCGGAGCTTCCAGCCGTGAATTTTGTGCGTGGAATCGATTTCTCCGGTTTTCAGCCTTTGACATCCAC